>CAYOXS010000115.1:0-2575 GCA_964407935.1 uncultured Caldilineaceae bacterium | reverse complement strand
TCGCACCGCGGAAAGTATCGCCATTGCCGCCCGCGTCGCCGCGGAACTGGGCGCGGACTGGGTTAAAATCCCATACGCCGCCGGTTTTGAGCAGGTTACGCAGAACTGCTACGTGCCGGCGGTGGTGCTGGGCGGGGCCAAAAAAGGCAGCGAGCGCGTCATGCTCGAAACCGTCAGCGCCGCGCTGCAAGCCGGGGCGATGGGTGTGGCCATTGGCCGAAACATTTTCCAGGCCGATGACCCGGCGGCGATGACCGCCGCCGTGGCCGCGCTACTGCATCAAAATGCCTCGGTCGATGAGGCGGCAGCGATGCTGCTCGGCTGAAAAGCTAAAAACGGAGCCCAAAACTGGAGAGCCACAATCATACTTTTGGGCAGGGATTAACAAGCAAATGATGCTTATGTCATTCTGAGCGAAGCGAAGAATCTGTGACATAATATTTTTTAAGCGACCTTCGCAGAGATTCTTCGGCCTCCGGCCTCAGAATGACATGTAACTGACTTATTTTTCAAACCGGGTCGGAGCTTCCTAACTCCTGACCCCTAATTCCTAACTTTTCAAAGGAGAAAAAACTATGGCAAAACTCAAAGCCTATCACCGGCCGGCCACGGTTGACGAAGCGCTGCAACTGCTGGCCCGCCCCGGTACCAGGATTCTGGCCGGGGGAACTGCCCTCGTCCCACAGATGGCGGAAGCGGATGACGATGTGGTTGACCTCCAGGCCGTTGGCCTGGACAGCGTGGAGGTGGCCGGCGAACGGCTCGCGCTGGGAGCGATGGTCCGGCTGCAAACAATTGTTGAAAATCCGGATGCGCCGGCGCTGGTGCGCGAACTGGCTCATCGCGAAGGGCCAAACACCTTTCGCCACCAGGGCACCATTGGCGGGGTAATTGCCCAGGCCGACCCGGAAAGCGAGCTGCTGGCCGCCCTGCTGGTGTTTGAAGCGGAGGTTGAAATTCAGTCCGCTGCCGGCAGCCGCACCCTGTCGCTGGCCGAGGTGTTGGCTAACGTACCCGCGGCGCTGGCCGACGGCCTCATCACCGCCGTCTCGCTGGCAACCGACGGCGCATCCGCCAGCGAACGGGTGGCCCGCACCCCCGCCGACAAGCCGATTGTCGCCGCCGTGGCCCGCCGCGACGGTCAGGGCCAACTCCGGCTGGCGTTGTGCGGCGTGGCCACCGCGCCTATTTTGACCGACCCCACCCCCGACCAACTCAAAGCCCGGCTCAACCCGCCCGGCGATTTCCGTGGCTCCACCGAGTATCGCCGCCAGATGGCGGTTACCCTCAGCCAGCGAGTGCTCGCCGCAGTTGGGTGAGTTGCAGAAAAGGATGAAGAATGAAAAATGGAGTCCAAAACTGTAGTTTTGGACTCCTATCACAATTTTTAAGAGCCGAGTCAGGAATCTCCTGCTCTAACCCCTAAATCCTGAATCCTGAATCCTATTTTTGAGGGAGGTAATTTTAAATGGAAATTAACGTCACCATCAACGGCATCAACAAAACATTTTTCTGCGAACCGGGTGACACGCTGATGCGCGTTCTCCGGCGCGAAGGCTACGTTAGCGTGCGCTTTGGCAGCGACAGCGGCGAAACCGGCGCGGCGGCCGTGCTGGTTAACGGCAAGCTGGTCAGCACTGATGTGATGCTGGCGGCGCAGGCCGATGGCCACGCCATCGAAACCGTGGAGGGCCTGTCTAACGGCCTCCAACTGCACCCCATTCAGGAAGCGTTCATTCGCGTGGGAGCCATTCAGTCCGGTTACTCCACCCCGGCCATGATTCTGGCCACCAAAGCCCTGCTGGAGCAAAACCCCAACCCTACCGAGGCCGAAGTTCGCGACGCGCTCTCTGGCATTTTGGACCGCGAAACCGGCTACGTGAAGCCGGTGCAGGCGGTGCTGGAAGCCGCCGCCGTGCTGCGCGGCGAAGACCCGACCAAAGTTGAACCCAATGTGCTCACGCCTATCATTCTGCCCGGCCACGACTTTGGCGGCCCCGCCGATGATGCCGAGCAACTGGGCGATGACCTGACCCCGGACATGGCCGGCGGCGGCAGCGAAATCAGCACCAAAAGGATTGTGCTGCCCAAATTTGTGGTCGCCCCGGAAGCGCCGGATATGAAAGTCGTCGGCAAATCAGAAACCAAAGTCGATGCGCTCAAGCTGGCCAAAGGCAACCCCGCCTTTGTCGATGACGTTGAGTTTCGCGGGCTGCTGCACGGCAAGCTGCTCACCAGCCCCCACGCTCACGCCCGCATCCTCGATATTGACGACAGCGAGGCGCGAGCCATCCCCGGCGTGCATGCCGTTATTCACTACAAAAATATTGCCCGGGTGCGCTACGCCTCCGGCGGGCAAAGCTACCCCAACCCCAAACCCTACGATCAGGTGAGCTTTGACAACAAGGTGCGCCACGTCGGCGACCGCGTGGCCGCCGTGGCCGCCGAAACACCCGAAATCGCCGCCGAGGCCATCAAACGGATCAAAGTGACGTACGATGTCCTGCCGGCGGTGTTCGATGAGAATGAGGCCATCAAACCCGGCGCGCCGGTCATCCACGATGAGCCGGATCTG
>CAYOXS010000114.1:11015-16088 GCA_964407935.1 uncultured Caldilineaceae bacterium | reverse complement strand
GTAGTTCCCCCCAAATTTCTCCTCTCCCAACTCACTTTGGTCACATCCTATTCAATTTCACAACGAGGTGAACCATGCATTTCAGAACCATTATCGAACCCTTTAGAATTAAAACAGTAGAACCCATCCGGCGCACCACCCGCGCCGAGCGGGAAGCCGCGCTTAAAACGGCCGGCCACAATTTGTTTTTGCTCAAGGCCGAAGACGTGCTCATCGACCTGCTGACCGACTCCGGCACCGGGGCCATGTCGTCGGAGCAGTGGGCCGGTATGATGCGCGGCGACGAAAGTTACGCCGGCGCGCGCTCGTTTTACCGGTTTGAGCAGGCTGTGAGCGAAATCACCGGCCTCAAGCACGTCATCCCCACTCACCAGGGCCGGGCCGCCGAGCGCATTTTGTTCGGCTCAATGTTGAAACCGGGCGATATTGTGCCCAACAACACCCATTTTGATACCACCCGGGCCAACGTGGAGTACCGGCAGGCGGTGGCGCTGGATTTGCCCAGCCCCGAATGCAACAAACCGGAGTTCCCCTGTCCCTTTAAAGGCAACATCAACCTTGAGGCGCTGGAGCAACTGCTCAAAGAACAGGGCGACAAAGTACCGCTGGTGATGGTGACCGTCACCAACAATTCGGGCGGCGGCCAGCCGGTGAGCATGGCTAACCTGCGCGCCGCCCGCGATATTTGCCACAAATATGGCAAACCGCTCTTTTTGGATGCCTGCCGCTTTGCCGAAAATAGCTGGTTCATCAAAGTGCGCGAAGAGGGTTACGAGCACAAAACGCCGCTGGAAATTGCTCAGGAAATGTTCAGTTATGTCGATGGCTGCACCATGAGCGCCAAAAAAGACGGCATGGCCAACATCGGCGGTTTTTTGGCGGTTAATGACGACGCGCTGGCCCAGCGGGCCAAAAACATGCTCATCCTGTCAGAAGGGTTTCCCACCTACGGCGGGCTGGCCGGGTACGATCTGGAAGCCATCGCTGTGGGGCTAAAAGAGGCGCTGGACGAAGATTATCTGCGTTACCGGATTCGCTCGGTGAGCTATTTGGGCGAGTTTTTGAGCGGGGCCGGCATCCCCATTGTGCAGCCGCCCGGCGGCCACGCCATTTACATTGACGCCAAAACCATGCTGCCGCAAATTCCGCAGCAGCAGTTTCCGGCCTGGGCGCTGAGTTTGGTGCTGTATCTGGAGGGCGGGATTCGTTCTGTGGAAATTGGTTCGGTGATGTTTGGCCGCCAGCCCGATGGCACCGAGAAACCCGCCGCCAATGAACTGGTGCGGCTGGCCCTGCCGCGGCGGGTGTACACCCAAAGCCATGTCGATTACATTGCCGAAGTGCTGCTGTACGTGAACAAACTCAAAGACCGCATCCGGGGGGTGAGGCTGGTGGAAGCGCCGCCGGTGCTGCGTCACTTTACCGCCCGGCTGGAGCCGGTGGCCGGCGCGTTGGTAGTAGAAGGTTAACGGGTAAGGAATAATGGTTGCGGCCACAAAACATATTGGCTGGGCGGTGATCGGCCTGTTATTGCTGCTGGTTTGGCCGGCGCGAGCCGACCAGCCGCTGCGGCTCACCGCCGGGCAGGGGCAGTACCGGCTGGGCCAGCATTTGCAACTGCTGGCCGACCCCGGCCAACAGTTGACCTTTGCCGAGGTATCATCGCCCGCTTACAACGATGCTTTTGTGGCCGCAACCAGCAACACGCCCCAGTTTGGTTACACCAGCGCGGCGCACTGGGCCAGATTTTCCGTGCGCAACAGCAACCCGGCCAACCGCGACTGGCTGCTGGAAGTTTCAGACGCCACGCTTGATTCGCTCCGCCTGTATCTGGTGCCGGCCGGCAGCCGCACGCCTTCGCTCACCGTTCATACCGGCGACCTGCTGCCCCGCAGCACCCGCCCCGTGGAATACCATCATTTTGTGTTTGATTTGCCCCTTGAACCGAACCGTGATTACACCGTGTACCTGCGCGTTGAAAATCAGGGGGCAACCTCACTGCCGCTGACGCTCTGGTCGCTGCCCGCCTTCGCCGAGCACAAAGTGGCCTCGTTATTCTGGTCGGGATTTTCGCTGGGCTTCATCGTTATTATGGTTTGTTTTAACCTGGTTCTGCTGCTGTTTCTGCGCGAGGCGATGTACCTGTTTTACATTGTGACCGTGGCCAGTTTGGGCTTTTATTTTGCCGTTCTCGATGGGCTGGCGGCTCAATATTTGTGGCCCAACCAGCTTTGGTGGGGCAATGTGGCTATTCTGGTTTTTATTGGACTGTCGCTGATGGGCGGCATCCATTTTGGGGTGCGATTTTTGCAGTTGGCCAGCCTTGCACCCCGCCTTGGCAAAATTTTACGCGGACTGTCGCTGCTGGTGTGGGGCGCGCTGGTGTTGGCCATTTTGCCCGGGTTTTACCGGCCGGCGGCCGTTGCGCTGGCCGTGTTCACGGTGGTAACGGTGGTCATTGGGGTGGTTACTGCGGCGGTGGTGTTGATACGCGGCTACCGGCCGGCCCGTTATTTTCTGGCGGCCTGGATTGGGATTTTTGTGGGCGCTACGCTGGTAGTGCTGAGCCAGTTTAGCCTGTTGCCCGAAAACACTCTGACCGGAGCGAGTGTTCGGGTGGGCACGTTTTTTTTGGTGCTGCTGCTGTCGCTGGCCATGGCCGACCGGATCAACCTGCTCCGCACCCAGGCCGAGTCCGCCAACCGGCGGCTGCACCAGATTTCTCAGCGCAAACAGGCCGAAGAGGCGCTGCGCCAGCGCAACCAGCAGTTGGCCCTGCTCAACCATGCCGGCCAGATTTTCAGCTCTACGCTGGAACTCAACCAGGTTATCCAGAATATTCTGGGTGAAATGCACCGGCTGCTGGATGTTGAAGCCACCTCGTACTGGCTGTACGTGCCGGAAACCGGCGAACTGGTGTGCCAGCAGGCCTCCGGCCCCGGCAACCAGCGGGTGGTGGGCTGGCGGCTGGCCCCGGGCCAGGGCGTAACCGGCCGGGCCATGCAAACCGGGCAGCCGTTAATTGTGGCCAACCTGCCGGCCGAACCGGATTATTTTGCCGACGTTGACAAACACACCGGGCTGGCGCTCCGTTCGCTGCTAACCATCCCCCTGCGGGTTAAGGGCGAAACCATTGGCGTGTTGAATCTGGCTTCCACCCAAATTGACCGCTTCAGCCAGGATGACGTGTCTCTGCTTGAGCCGATTGCCGCCGTTGCTGCCAGCGCTATAAAAAACGCCCAGCTTTTTGACGAAACCCAGCGCCAGCACATCATCGCCGAAAGTTTGCGCCACGTTTCCACCATTATCAACAGCAGTGTGGAATTAAATACCGTGCTGGCCGGCATTTTAGAACAACTGCGCCGGGTCATTCGTTTTGATGGCGCTGGCCTGTTTTTGCTCGATGGCCCGGAGCTGCGGCTGATCGATGGCACCGCGCAGGTGCAGGGGTTGATCGGCTATCGCCTGCCGGTGGCCGGCGCCAACATCACCATCGAACCGCTGCGGCAAAAGAAAACGCTGGTGGTGGCCGATATTCAAACCGACCCGCGCTGGCGAGAGGATTGGCCCGCGCTCGATACATACGGGCTGGCCGTTCGGGGTTGGATGGGCGCGCCGCTGCTGCGCGATGACACACCGATTGGCGTATTAACCGTAGACAGCTTTGAAAAAGGCAGTTACACCGAAAAAGACGCTCGCATTTTGGAAACATTTGCCGATCAGGCCGCGCTGGCTATTCAAAACGCCAAATTATTTGAACAGGCCCAGCAGCAGCGGCAGATGGTAGAAAACGCGCTGGCCGAATTAAAAGCCACGCAGAATCAGTTGGTGGTGCAGGAAAAAATGGCCTCGCTGGGTATGTTGACCTCCGGCATTGCCCACGAAATCAAAAATCCGCTCAACTTTGTCACCAGTTTTGCCCAGCTCTCCATCGAACTGGCCCAGGATTTGGAACAGATTTTAGACCGGTTATCCTTTGAGCCGAAGACGCAGGCAGAAATTGACGATATTTTGTACAAGCTGCGCTTCAATGCCCGGAGCATCACCGATGAGGGTTTCCGGGCCAACAGCATTGTGCAAAGTATGCTGCTCCATTCGCGGGGGGGCGGCAGCAGCCAGCGCCAGCCCACCGATGTCAATTCGCTGTTGCAGGAAGCGGTCAACCTGAGTTTTCACAGTTTGCGGGCCAAAGATATTGAGTTTGACGTGCAAATTGAAACCCACCTTGACCCTGCACTAACCCCGCTGCAAGCGGTGCCGCAGGATTTGAGCCGGGTATTTGTCAATTTAATTAACAACGCCTACGATGCCACCCGTGAAAAACAGGCCCAAACGGATGGCGCTTTTGAGGCCCGGATTGTAATTTCTACCAAAAACCTGGATAATTGGGTGGAGATCACCGTGGCCGATAACGGCATCGGCATTGCGGCGGCAAAGCAGGCCGAACTTTTTACCCCGTTTTTTACCACCAAACCCAGTGGTCAGGGAACCGGGCTGGGGTTATCGATAAGTTATGATATTATTGTGCAAGAACACCAGGGCACAATTTCGGTAAAGTCAGAAGAAGGACAGAATACCGAATTTATTATCCGGCTGCCCAAAAAATCTGCACTCACAGGAAGCTGATGATGCCCGTAAAACTTTTATTTGTCGATGACGAACCCAAGCTGCAAGATGTTGTCGAACAGCTTTTTCGCAAAGAAATCCACGAAGGCGATTACGAGATTAAATTTGCCACCGGCGCGCTTGAGGCCATCGATATTTTGCGCGCGGATCCGGCCATCGATATTTTGCTCACCGATTTGAACATGCCCAAAATGAACGGTCTGGCGCTGTTGAACCGGCTCAAGGAAAACAAGAGCCAGTTCAACCCGGTGCTAACACCCATTGTTGTTACGGCCTACGGCGATATGGACAACATTCGGCGGGCGATGAACGCCGGGGCGTTTGATTTTTTAACCAAACCGATTGATTTTGACGACGTGCGCCAAACCGTGGCCAAGGCTATTGTTCACGTGCAGCGGCTCAAACACGCCATCGAGCAGGAAGAACGGGCCAAAATGGCGCTGCGCC
>CAYOXS010000114.1:0-10915 GCA_964407935.1 uncultured Caldilineaceae bacterium | reverse complement strand
GTTGATGAATTGCTGCTGCTGGCCGGCGTGCGCAAAATGGACCCGCCAAGTTTTCCCATCGATATGCGCGACCTGGTTAACGCTGTGCTGCGGCGGTTAGACCCCATGATCCGCGAATATCAAGCCCGGGTAGAAACGCCGTCGGAGTGGCTGCTGGCCAGCGGCCACGCGCCCTGGGTTGAAGAAGTATGGATGAATTACCTCACCAACGCCCTCAAATACGGCGGCAACCCGCCGCATCTGCAACTTGGCAACAAGCCCTGTGACAACGGGATGATCTGCTTTTGGGTAAAAGATAACGGCCAGGGCATTGCCCCCGGCGACCAGCCCCGGCTCTTCACCGAATTTTCCCGCCTGACCGAGTCGCGCGCCCACGGCCACGGCCTGGGGCTGTCGATTGTGCGGCGGATTGTGGAAAAACTCGGCGGGCAGGTGGGCGTAGAAAGCCAGCCGGGCCAGGGCAGCCGCTTTTATTTTAGCCTGCCGGTTGCCAACCCCGCCGAACTGTGATTGTTTTGAGGTAACGTTGACGCCGCCCGGCGGCTATGTTATACTGTGGGCCAACTTTGCCGGCCTTTGGGCGGCATTTTTATTGACGAGGTACACTCATGCGTTTTTCAAGACTCTTTGGGCGGACGTTGCGGGAAGACCCCACCGAAGCCGAAATCATCAGCCACAAACTGTTACAACGTGCCGGTTTTATCAAACCGCTGGCCTCTGGCATTTACACCCAAATGCCGCTGGGCTGGCGGGTCAGCAAAAAAATTATGGACATCTTCCGCGCCGAAATGGATGCACTGGGCTGCCAGGAAATGGCCATGCCGGTTATCAACCCGGCCGAAATCTGGAAACAGACCGGCCGCTGGGACAGCGTCGGTTCGGCGCTGGTGCGCTGGAAAGACCGCAACGAGCGAGACATGGCCCTGGCCATGACTCACGAAGAGGCGCTCTCGGATATCCTTAAAACCGAGTTGGAATCTTACAAACAACTGCCCATTCTGGTATATCACATCCAGACCAAGGTGCGCGATGAACCTCGCCCCCGGGCCGGGTTGATCCGTGTGCGCGAATTCATTATGAAAGACGCCTACTCGGTGCACGCGGACCAGGCCGATATTGACCGCTTTTACCCGGATATGGTGCAGGCCTACCGCAATATTTACCGCCGCTGCAACCTGGATTTCGTCGAAGTTGAAGCCGACTCCGGCATGATGGGCGGCAACGCCAGCCACGAATTTATGGTGCTCAGCGAAAACGGCGAAGACACCGTTTTTATCAGCAGCGATGGCAAATACGCCGCCAACGCCGAACGCGCCGAGTTTGACAAAGGCGCGCCGCTACCGGAAGAGCCGCTGCCCATTGAAGAAGTGTTCACCCCCAACTGCAAAACCATCGAACAGGTGGCCAGCTTTTTGGGCGTGCCGCAAAACCGCACCGTCAAAGCCGTGTTTTACGTGGCCGAAAACGACAAACAGGACTTTATTTTTGCGGTCATTCGCGGCGACCTGCCGGTGAACGAGGTCAAGCTGGGTAACGCGCTCGGTGGGGTGCGTTTCCGGGTGGCCACCGAAGAAGAGATTATCGCCGTGGGTGCGGTGCCGGGCTATGCCACCCCCATCGGCCTGAAAAAAGATTTGGGCAACGGCCGCAAACTCATTATTGTCGCCGATGATTCGGCGGTCAATTTCCCCAATCTGGTCAGCGGGGCCAACAAGCCGGAATACCACCTGAAAAACACCAACGCCGGCCGCGATTACCAACCCGATATTGTGGCCGACATCGCCCTGGCGCAGGACGGCGATAAATGCGTGGGCAGCGACGCCACGTTTGTGCTGAATCGCGGCATTGAGGTGGGCCACTGCTTTAAACTGGGCAAACGTTACAGCCAGCCCATGGGCCTGACCTATCTGGATGAAAACGGCAAGGCGCAGGTGCCCATTATGGGCAGTTACGGCATCGGCGTGGGGCGGTTGATGGCCGCCGTGGTTGAGCAGCACCACGATGAAAACGGCATTATCTGGCCGGAGTCGATTGCGCCCTTTGACGTGCATCTGGTATCGCTGGCCAAAAAGGCCGATGATGAAGTGGGCCAGCAGGCCGAACTGCTGTACGATGAAATGCAGGCGGCCGGCATCGACGTGCTGTTTGACGACCGCAAAGAAAGCCCCGGCGTAAAATTTTCAGACGCCGATCTGGTTGGCGTGCCGTGGCGGATTACCGTGAGCGACCGCAGCCTGAAAAATGGCGGCGTGGAAATCAAGCGCCGCCGCGAATCCGACCGGCAAATAATGACCGTGGATGAAGTGGTAGATTTTTTGATTGACCAGTTGTGGGGCTAGTTGTCCCAATTTCACCCAAAAAAAAGCGCCCCGCCGGGCGCTTTTTTTATGCATTGATTAATACGGCCGGAAAACCACCGTAAACGAGGTTCCGTGGCCGTTTTGCGGCGCGCTAATTTCAAAGGCGCCGTTCAGTTGGCGGGCCAACAAATCAACCAGTTGCAACCCCAGCGATTGTAACTTGTTCGGGTCAAAATTTGCCGGCAACCCAACCCCGTTATCCCTAACAACCAGTCGCAGCCCATCACCGGCGTTTGACTCCAGCTTAACCCATACATAGCCGGTTTTCTTTTGCGGAAAGGCGTATTTGAGCGCGTTGGTCAAAAGCTCGTTGATGATGAGGCCGCAGGGAATAGCCGCGTCAATACTCAACGACACATCAGCCGCGTCAACCATCAAATTAACCTGGTACGCTCCAAATGTATGGCGCAGGGAGTCGCCCATCGTGTTGATGTAATGGCCCATGTCAATTTTGACCAGGTTTTCCGAGCGGTACAACTGTTCGTGGATGCGGGCCATGGCCTGAACCCGGTGCTGGCTTTCTCTGAAAGCATCTCTGGCCTGAGCGTTTTCAATACCATCGGCTTGCAGGTTTAGCAGGCTGGAAATCACCATCAAATTATTTTTTACCCGGTGATGGATTTCCTGCAACAGCAGCTTTTTTTCTTCCAGCGAGGCCGTAAGCTGCTGTTCCATTTGGTGCCGCCGGGAAATTTCTTTTTGAAGGCGCAGGTTGAGCCGGTGCAGTTCCATCATATCTTCAAACCGGGCCACGGCGATGGTAATAGTGCGGTCAATTTCGCGGGCGGTGGGTGGTTTTACCAGATAAGCGCCCACGCCGGCTTTGCTGGCCTGTTCAATCAGTTCCGGCGTTTGAAACGCAGACAGCACCACCACCGGCACCGGCGAGCGCGACTGAATCCGGCGGGTGGCCTCCAGCCCATCCATCACCGGCATCTGGATGTCCATTAAAATGACATCCGGAGCCAGCGCACTGGCCATTTCAACCGCCTCCTGGCCGTTGGTGGCTTCTCCAACCAGGGTGTAGCCAATGGTTTCAATCAGTTCTTTGATCTTCTCACGAGCCAGGTAGTCGTCTTCGGCAATGAGAACTTTGAGGGTTTTAGTGGGTGACATGTGAGGTTAACTCCCGTGATCGAGTGTGGTGGTATGGCTCTGCGGCCTAAATTGTAATCTGGCTACGGCCCCCGGCCGGTTAGCCAGTTGCCAGTCGCCGTGTAAATTGGTACGCATCAGATTGTCAATCAATTCCAAACCTACATTCCAGTTATCGCGTTTGAGCACGTTGTCCGGGTAACCCGGGCCGTCGTCGGTGTACGTTAAAATAACCTCCGGGCCGGCAACGGCAATATTTACCGCAATGCGGGCCGTATCTTTTTGATTGAGCGCGTATTTTACAGTATTTGTGGCTAATTCGTTAATTATCATGGCCAAATGATGCGCCCTGTCAGAAGAAATTCTGGCGTCTGCGGCGGTTACGGTTACTGCCACGTGTTTGTCAAAAGGCAGCATTTGCAGCGAAGAGTGTATCACACGGTTTACCAGATCGTCCAGCGGCAGCGGCGCCCATTCGGTGGCGGATAACATGGTGTGGACGGTGGCCAGGCCGTTGATCCGGTTGGTCAGGTCTCGCATAATGGTTTGATAGGTGCTCTGGTCGGCGGGGTTGAGGTGATGGCGCTCCAGGGCCAGCATGCCGCTGATGGCTGTGAGGTTGTTGCCAACCCGGTGGTTCACCTCGCGCAGTAGCGTTGATTTGGTGGCCGCGTCCTGGCGAGCCTGCTCGTACAGGCGGGCGTTATCAAGGGCAATGGCCGCGGCGCTGCTGAGCGGCTCCAAAAGCTCAACATCGGCGTAGGAAAAGGCGTTGGGGGTATCGCTGTCGAGCTGCAATACGCCCAGCGTGTGGTCGCCCCGGCAAATAGGCACCATCAGGTGAGACCTGATCCACGGTGTTTCTCGCAGCGGAATCCAGCCCGGTTCACGGCGAATATCTGAGATAACAATAGATCGCCGCGTTTTCAGCGCCGCTGCTTCCATACCAAACCGGGTTAGGGGCAGGGCGAGGTGATTAAACTTGCCGACGGGATCAAATTTTTCAAAGCCGCGACTCCGGGCTAACTTTAACACATTGCCTTCCAGCAGCATAATGTTGGCTGCGGTGTAGGGGATTAGCCTTTCAACCTGAAGCAGAATTTCATCCAGCACGGCGGTAGGGTGAGTTTGGCCGGCCAGCGCCAGTGTCACTTCGCGCAGGGTTTCGGCCATAAGCCGCTGCTGGCGCTCGGCTACCAGCAGGCGTTCCAGTTCCTGCTGGGCGTTTTTGAGGCTGGTGATGTTGCGGCTAATCCCGACCAGCCCGGTAATGGCGCCGTTCTGGTCTCTGAGCGGCACTTTAGTGACCATAAAATAGGACTCCTCGCCGGTGGCCTGGTGGACAACCCGTTCTTCTGCTTTGGTTAAGGGTGTGCCGGTTTCAAACACTCGCTGTTCATCGGCCTGGTATATCGAAGCCAGTTCGTGCGGATAAAGCTCCATATCGGATTTGCCGATGGCTTCTTCCGGCTGTTTTTTACCCAGCGAGTGAATATGAGCCGCATTGTTAATAACAAAACGATGATCTGTGTCTTTAACGTAGATGTGGTCGGGCAGGGTATCGATCAAAGTGCGCAAAAGCTGGCGTTCCTCGCGCAGTTTTTCTTCTGTTTGCTTGCGTTTAATAATGTTGGTCAATTGCAGCCCAATGGCCTCGATGCGGCGGGTATCGGTGAGAGAAAATATCCGGGAGCCAGATACGGCGAGCAGGCCCATCACTTCGCCGCCGGCTACCAGCGGCACGGCGATGATTGATTTGATCCCCAAAAACTTGTAGATGCCCTGCACCAAAACAGGAAGCGGCGGCAGCCACAAATAGTCACGCGCCAGTATTTCAACAAATTGCCTGATCAGATGTTGAAGTTCTTCGGGTGTATTCAACAGCTTGGATTCTCCGCCGGCAATAATCTGGCCGTACGGCATATTAGGCCCAACGGGCACCTTGATCTGCGGAATTTTCAACCCCAGCCATTTTTCAATAGGGGCAGCTATCACCGGGTTGAGCCGCAAATTTTGCATCACCAGATGTGTTCTGTCCTGGTCAAACAGAAAAACCGACGCTTCCAGCGTAGAAAAACCAAGTTTCAGTTCCTGACTTAGCGAATCATAAATTGCGGCTAAACCGTCGCCGCGGTTAACGGCGTTGTTGAGCCGGTTGATCAGCGCCAAATCTTTAGCCTGTTGTGCAATCAGGGCATCAGTTTGCTGGGCGCCGGTGATGTCCCGGGTTATGCTGCCCAGCATAAAGCCTTTTTCGGTTTTTATGGCAAAAGCGCGCTGCTGCACAATCCGGGGCTTGCCATCACGGTGCTGAATGGTTATTTCAACGGGGTGGCCTAACCCGCCCCCCCGGCCTGTGCCGAGCAGTTGCCGGAGCTGTGTTTTGAACAAATTCCGGGTTTCTGCGGTCTGGCGGTTTTTCTCTATCATTTCAAGCTGAACATCCCACACGGGCCGGCCCAAAACATTGTTGGCCAGGAGTCCGGTAATCATTTCCTGCCCGCGATTCCACTCGATAATCAAACCGTCTTCATTAACCAGCGCAATTCCGTCCAGCGATTCCTCAACCAGCCGCCGAAATTTGTGCTCGTCAGCCAGGCGCATTTCTTCTCTTTGCTGGCGGGCAAACACGCCGGCAAACATATTTGAGACGATTCGCAGCAGGCGTACCTCGGCTTCGGTCCAGCTTTTGGGCTGGCCCATCGAATCAAAACCAAGAAAACCGGTCAAGCTTGCTTCAAAATTGATGGGCGCCAGGAGGATGGCCCGGATATTTTGTGAGCCAAGGTGCTCTTTTTCGGGCGCGGCGGCGGCGGGCAGTTCGGCCACGTTGGGCACATTGACAATTTCTCCCCGGCGCAGCATTTCCATTGTCCAGGGGAATTTGCTGATGGGCGCATTTCGTAAGTTATCGAGTTGAGGCTGGCTGCCCGGCGCCCACCATTCGTAGGTTTTTTGCACGGTGACGCCGTCGCCGGAGAAACGGGCCACGTAGCTGCGGTCTGTCCCGGCAAACTGGCCAATGGCTTGCAGCGCGGTGTTAATGCTGCCGTCGATGTTGTTCAGCGGCACGCTGATCAGTTGGTTTGAAATTGAGCTGACCAGCGTATCAAATTTGAGCCACTCCTGCAGGGCGGTTTCGGTGCGCTCCAGCCGTTGTTGCAGCCGTTCTACTTCGGCGCTGAGTTGGGCTTGGGTCATTTCTTGCAGACTCATTAGGTGCTCCCCGGACAATTTGCCCCTATTATAACCCAACTCTTCGTGTATTTATAATGACATTTGTCGCATCCCGGATATACTGCCTCCGGCGTTTTATCCTGCTTCCAGTCGTGATATAATTGACGGTGCAACCCCACCCAAACGGACGGACCAAATCATGCTCAAACCAATTTTAACCCCACCGCAGGAAGAATTGCTCAAGCAAGAACGCCAGTGGCTGCTGGATTTGCAGGTGATTCTGGGCAAACTTGGCGCAACCACCGACGATCAGCACACACTCAGCCGCTCTATTCAGCAGCTCGATGAGTTGTTTTTGCTGGTGATTGTCGGCGAGTTCAACGCCGGTAAAAGCGCCTTTATCAACGCTCTGCTGGGCAAAGAACTGCTCAAAGAAGGTGTTACGCCGACCACGGCCCAGATCAACCTGCTGCGTTACAGCGAGTCCAGCCAGCGCAAAATGGAAGACGCCAGCCTGCACGTCATCGGCGAGCCGGTTGACCTGCTCCAGCATATCAACATTGTCGATACGCCCGGCACCAACGCCGTTATTCGCAAACACCAGGCCATTACCGAGGAGTTTGTGCCGCGCTCAGACATGGTGTTGTTCATCACCTCTGCCGACCGCCCCTTTACTGAAAGTGAACGGGCTTTTATGAGCCAGATCAAAGACTGGGGCAAAAAAGTGGTGCTGGTTATCAACAAGGTCGATCTGTTTGAAACCGCCGCCGATTTGCAGCAGGTGGTTGATTTTGTCAGCGAAAACGGTACAGTGCTGCTCGGCACGCGGCCGGATGTTTTCCCGGTCAGCGCCCGCCGCGCGCTGCGGGCCAAACAGGGCCAGCCCCAGCTTTGGGCCGACAGCGGTTTTGAGCCGCTCGAAAGCTACATTCACGACACGCTCGATGAAACCAGCCGGCTGCGGCTGAAATTCCTCAACCCGCTCGGCGTTGGCGACCGGCTGTTGGGCAAATACGGCGGTATCACCAACAACCGGCTCAACCTGCTGGCTCAAGACACGGCCACGCTGGCCAACCTTGACGGCCAGTTGAAGCTGTACGGCGAAGATATGCTCCGCGATTTCAAATTTCGGCTGGCCGACATTGAAAATATTTTGTACGACATGGAAAAACGGGGTACCACCTATTTTGACGAGACCATGCGGTTGGCCCGTATTTTTGACCTGCTCAACAAAGAGCGCATTCAGCAGGAATTTGAGCGCGAAGTAGTGGCCGATCTGCCGCAGGCCATCGAGCAAAAAGTAGCCGAGCTGATCGATTGGCTGGTGAACGCCGATTTGAAACAATGGCAGGCGGTAATGGCCTACCTTGACCAGCGCCGGCAGGAGCACCAAAAACAGATTGTTGGCGAGGTGGGCGGCAGTTTCCGCTACGACCGCGAGCACCTCATCGATTCGGTGGGCAAATCGGCCCGGCGGGTAGTTGACACCTACGATATTTCCGCCGAAGCGGAAAAACTGGCCTCGGGCGCGCGCATGGCCGTGGCCGAAACCGCCTTTGCCGAAATGGGCGCGGTCGGCCTGGGTGCAATTATCGCCACGCTGGCCACCACCGCCGCCGCCGATGTGACCGGCATTCTGGCCGCCAGTGTGGTGGCCGCACTGGGGCTGTTCATCATCCCGGCCCGGCGGCACGCCGCCAAACGCGATATGACCGAACGGCTGGCCCACTTGCGCCAGCAGCTCACCGGTTCGCTGACCGGCCAGTTTGACAAAGAGCTGAGTCGCAGCCTGAGCCGCATCAACGAAGCCGTCGCGCCCTACGCCCGCTTTGTCCGCGCCGAGCAGGACAAACTCCAGCAAACCCGGGCCGATCTGGACCAGGCCCAAAAACGTCAGGGCCAGCTCCGGGCAGAAATTGAGTCGATGTTATGAAAAAATTACTGGTAACCGGCGGCAGCGGCTATTTGGGGCAGCACTTGCTGCCGGCGGCCGCCCGGGAATTTGAACTGTACGCCACCACTCATATGGCTCCGGTGGCCAATGGTAAATCGATTTTCCTCGATTTGACCAATCGCGCCGAGGTGGAACGGGTTCTGCTGGAAATTCAGCCGGATGCTATTATTCACGCCGCGGCCATCAACCCCGGCCAGGGTAGCGCCGAATGGATGCAGCGCATCAACACCGACGGCACGCGCTGGGTGGCGCAAGCCGCCGCCGAAATTGGGGCGCGGCTGGTGTATATCTCCACCGATGTGGTGCACGATGGCCGCCACGCACCCTACGCCGACAACGCGCCGCCCAATCCGGTCAATGCCTACGGCCAATCCAAAGCCGCCGCCGAAGCCATTATCCGCCGGGAGTGCCCCACGGCGGCAATCGTTCGCACCTCGCTGATTTATGGGTTGGAAGAGATGGATCGGGGCACCGAGGGTTTTGTCAACCGGCTCAGATCCGGCGAGGAACTGGTGCTGTTCAGCGATGTGATCCGCCAGCCGGTTTGGGTTGACTCGCTGGTGGCGGCGCTGCTCAAATTGGTGAATCTGGAATACGCGGGTTTACTGAATGTGGCCGGCCGGCAGGCGCTCAGCCGCGAGGAGTTTGGCCGCAAAATGCTGGCCTGGTGGGGGGTTAATGGCGACAATCGGCTAAAATCCGGCCGCGCCGCCGACATCTCCGGTACGATTCCGCTGGATTTGCGGCTGTTAGTGAGCAAAGCCGAGGCGCTGCTGGAGCAGCGTCTCCCCGGCGTCGATGAGGTACTGGCTCAGCAATAGGCCGCTGAGGCAAAAAAAGAGGCGGGCGTTACGCCCGCCTCTTTTTTGTTGAAAAAATTAGCCTCGTTTGAGATATACCTTCACAAAACTGCTTTTGAGCGTGTTGGCTTGATCCGGCAGCGCGTCGAGTTGGCCGCTCTGCGCCAGGTTCAGCACGCTGTCCAGATTTTGGCGGATGGCCTGGATTTCGGCATCGTTGGCCGAAGCTTCAACCGCCTTTAATTTTTCATCGGCCACTTTGTAGGCTGCTTCGACGGCGGCCGGGTTTTTGGCGTTGGCCGCATCGAGCACCACTTCCATTACATCGTGAAAATCAACCAGAGCCACGGCCAGCATCGAAAAGCCGTTGCGCTGGAAAATCCCCTGAAACACCGGGCGCACTTCTTCCAGCGCCAGATGAGCCTCGTGCAGGTCACCGTTGTGAACCTGCTCATCTACCGCGGCAATCATCTGCGCCACGTTGGTCAGATCGGCGTTAAATTGCGGGTCGCTTTTGAGGGCGTACGGATGGTAGGCGGTATATTTGGCCTGAAAATCAGCGTACTCGCTCACCAGTTGATCGTAATTGGCCACGGCCGGCTCGCGGTTGTTTTGCCCGGTTTGAAACAGCGCCTGTTTGTAAAACTGATTCATCTGGTTGAAATCTTCCAGATAAAACTTGCGGCTGAAAAAATCGCTGGCGTAACTGCCGCCGGCCAGCAGTACAATCGCGGCCACGGTCACACCGATGAGCGCCAGTTTGCCCGGCGTCCAACTGTTGGCCCGCAGCGTGCTGATGCCGGCCACTTTGTACAGCGGGCAAAAACCGATGGCCGCCGTTAGCAGCATCACTACAGCCAGAGCGTAGGCCACAATAGCCCACCCGCCGCCCAGCCAGAAAAAGCCGGCCAGCGCCAAACTCAGCCCCAAAAACAGGCGCACAATTCGATCTACTGCATTTTCATTATTCATGAGTGTTCTCCTCTTTGCTATCGATGGTGTCAGAAGCCACAAAATTGCTTCGATAGCTGGCAGTGTAACAAAGGAATGTGGAGAACTTGTGGAGGTTCAGGCTGCGCCGATGGTTTGCCGCAGCCCCTCTTCAAAACCAACCCGCGCCGACCAGCCCAGCACTTGCGCCGCCAGCGACGGGTCGGCGCAGGAGTGGACAATATCGCCGGGCCGAGCCGGCTGGTAATCGGGCGCAACCGGCGCGCCGAGCAGATTGGCCAGGCTGGCAAAAAGACGGTTAATGCTGATGGGCCGGCCCGCGCCAATGTTGAACACCTGCCCGGCGGCGGCCGGCTCGCTGGCGGCGGCCAGGTTGGCCTGCACCACGTCGCTGACAAACACAAAGTCGCGGGTTTGCTCGCCGTCGCCAAAAATTTTGGCCGCGGCTCCCTGCGCCAGTTTATCGACGAAAATCGAGATAACCCCGGAGTAGGCCGATGATGGGTCCTGCCGTGGGCCAAACACGTTAAAGTAGCGCAGCACGGCCGTTTCCAGGCCAAACGATTCGTTGAACAGCC
>CAYOXS010000113.1:9558-16104 GCA_964407935.1 uncultured Caldilineaceae bacterium | reverse complement strand
CGCGCCTGGGCATCGTCATCGCTTTCCAAAATTAACAGCGCCAGCGCCAAATGGTCAATGAGCAGGTTGCGGGCTTCGGCCAGTTTATCGTCAAACGGAGTGTCCGGCGCAAACGGGCTGACCAGCACCGTGCGCCCGCCGTACACCGCCGACAACAGTTTATTGGTGGTTTTGGCAAAGGCGCTCAGCCCCATCGGCAGCAGTGCAACCGTGAAGCCGTGAGGCGTGGTCAGCATCATTTCAAACGTGGTGCGATCAAGGCCGCGGGCGTAGCCGCTCACCAGCCCCACCTGCTCCTCTTCCAGCACCGCGATCAATTCGTCTACAAATTCGGTGGCCGGCTGGCTGCTGCCAGTTTGCCCAAGCATAGTGACACCCGGCTGATTGAGCAAGGTGGTGTTTCCCTGCGCCCACAAAACCAGCGGCTGCATGGCCGGCGCAAGGTGGAACGCCAGCCGCCGGGGATAGCGGCTGTCGGTGCGGATAATCGGCTCGATGCCCTCTTTTTTCCACTTTTCCAGCAGGGCGGCCTGTATTTTCAGCTTTTTGGGTACGCTGAGCAAACGCTCGGCGTCGGCATCGGGCAGGCCAAACGTAGCCGACAGGTCGAGCGAGGTCAATTGAAACAGTTCAGATAGGGGGCGATTTTCGGTTAAACACCAGCGCAAAACAATCGGCTTGAGCAGGTTTAAACGCAGCCCGCTTTCCTGGAGCAACGCCAGCCAATAGACTGTTTCGGGAAAATCAGCCATCTTATTGAACCTTTAGCCGAATCGCGCAGGGTTCGGGGTAATTGCCAATTTTATCCACCACCACCAGCCGGAAACCGTACTCGCCGGGCGGCACGGTGTCGCTGTTCCAGCCGCCGAGCACGCCATTTTGCACCGGGTTATCAAACCGAGATACAAACACCCATTCGCCGGTAGCGGGGTCCTGAAATTCAAATTTGTAGTAGTCAAAATTATCGGTGGCGGCCACGCCGACAATCTGCACCAGCCCGGCGACCATTGCCCCATCGCCCGGCTGAGCGATCCGGGCCAGCGAATTGGGGCAGTTGGGCGCGGCTCCCTGCGAAAAATCCGGCGTTGGCGGCGGCGCGGTGGGGGTGGGCGAATCGACAAAAGCCGCAGTGGGAGCAACAACCGGGGCCGGCGTGCTGGTGGGGGTAGGTGTGGGCAGCAGCGGCGGCGGGGTGGGCGTGGGCGGCAGGGCAATAATCGGGGTGGGGGTGGGGGTATCGGGCGGCGGCGGGACAATGGTCGGTGTAATCAGGCTGAGATAATAAACACCCAACATCATCACCAGGATAATAGCAAAGCCGGCAAAAGCCCGCGTCATGCGGACACTGGCATTTTCTCGTTCTAGTGAAAAAATTGAGCGGGTGCGGTCTCGGCGGGCCAGCCACATAATCCGCAAAAAAAACAGGGCAATGAAACCTAATATAATGTAAAGCCAGGTGTCAAAAATAACAATTGGCCTGAGAAATTCTAGCATCAGAAGCTTCGCATTCTAGTTTACGAAAGGTAGTTCAGAACTAGTAGAGTATACAAATAGGGGGTAATAGAAGCAAATTCCTCAAAAGCCTTAATTCATCCGCTGGAGCAGCCCTTTTAGCAGCGTGATCAACTGCGGCACAATGATTTTGCCGGTTTCCAGCACCTCTTCGTGGGTAGTTTTTTTGCCGGAGCCAAACTGGTGCACAGCCACGTTGGTAATACTGCTGATGCCCAGCACCTTCAACCCGCAGTGGTTGGCCACTATCACTTCCGGCACGGTAGACATCCCCACCGCATCCGCGCCAACGGTGTGCAGATAACGGATTTCGGCCGGGGTTTCAAACGATGGCCCGGCCACAAAGGCGTACACACCCTCGCGCAGGGTGAGGTTATGCCCGGCGGCAACCTGGCGGGCCAGGTTGATCAGATCGACATCATAGGGTTGGGTCATATTTGGGAAACGCGGGCCAAAGTCATCAAGGTTGGGGCCGCGCAGCGGGTTTTGGCCGGCCATGCCCACAAAATTGAGGTGGTCGGTGATTAGCATCAGGTTGCCGGCCTGAAAATTGGGGTTAACTCCACCGGCAGCGTTGGTGAGCAGCAGCGATTTTACGCCCAAAAGCCGCATCACCCGAATGGGGAAGGTGATATGCTGAATGGTGTAGCCTTCGTAAAAATGAGTTCGGCCCTGCATCACCAGCACGGTTTTGCCGGCCAATTGGCCAATCACCAGCCGCCCCGCGTGGCCGACCACGCTTGAAAATGGAAAGTGGGGAATATCCCGATAGTTGATAAAATCCGCGTTTTCAATTTCCTCGGCCAGGGCGCTGAGGCCGGAGCCTAACACCAGCGCAATTTCGGGTTGGTGACGGGTTTTGGACTGGATATAATCTGCCGCCTGCCGGTACTCTTCAATGGAATAGATGTCTTTGGAAGCCAATTGGTAACCTCTCTTTGAAAGTTTGATGGCAAAACAAAAGATGCAGAGAAACTCTGCATCCAATGATTAGCGTGGGCAACCCCGCTGACCGTAACCCAACCAAAATCTAGTCAGAGTCCCGGCCAAGATGGGCGTATACCTGGGTAGTAGAAATGTTGGCGTGGCCCAGCAATTTTTGAATATCCTGCAACGATTTACCCTGACTCAGTTTATGAGCCGCGAACGAGTGCCGCAAAGTGTGGGGCGTAACCTGCGAGGAAATACCGACTACTTCGACATAATGCTTGATGATCAACCACAAACCCTGGCGGGTGAGCCGCTGGCCACGATTGTTTAAAAATACCGCGTCTTCTTTGGGGTCGTGGATTAACTGCTCGCGGGCCTGTTTAATATAAAGCTGCAAAGTACTGACCACACCACCGCTGATAGGGATAACCCGTTCTTTACTGGCGCGTTTACCTTTTACCCGCACTGTGGCGTTTTTGGGGTTGTTGGGATCAAACGTAATGTCAGATACATTGAGCGAAACCAACTCGGTGACACGCATCCCCGAAGCATACAGCATTTCCAGCAAGGCCAGGTCACGCTGGGCTTTGGGGCCAATTTCATCAGCGGGCGCCCGCAGTATCTTGTCAATTTCGGCCGGAGAAATGGCTTTGGGCAGCCGCTTTTTCACTTTGGGCGAGTCCAGAGTAAAGGTCGGGTCGTCCTTTAGTTCTCCCTCGGCCAGCAGAAAATGAAAAAAGGATTTGATGGCGGCTACTTTACGCGCCACGGTTGACGACGTGTAACCGCTGTTTTTGAGATATTCGATATACTCGTTGATGTCGTTGCGAGAAATATCGTTCCAATTCTCAACTTCTTCGCCATCCTGGCTTTGCCGGATATTTTGTCGAAACTGGGTGAGATCATTTTGGTAGGCAGCAATTGTATTTTCGGCATACTTTTTGTCAACTTCCAAAAATCGCAGAAAATCTTGAATATTATCTTTCATTTTCTGAACCTTAATAAGGATTTTAATTTAGAAATACAGAGTAAACGTTTATCTGCTCAACCTTGAAGCTGTCAAAACAGCCAAAAATTGCCGGTTGATCACAAAAACAAGGTGGCAGGCTTGTCAAAGTACAAAGCAAATTAGTGCTTTGCATAAACAGGGGAATTAGACAACCCCATTGTACCAAACCTCGTCACAAATTGCAATAGACATAACCATTTTTGGCGCGGGTCAAAATCAACACACTACAGGTCAACAGTCATTTTATTGATAGCCCAAACCCTGTGCCGGCCAATCCGGCGGCTGAGAGGCGTTTGTTGTCCGATTGAAATTGACATCGGTTTATCGCCGTGATAGTATGTTATCGATAACATTTTAAACATCTGGCAGGTCGGCCCGGATATGTCCAACCCCAAAAAACGCGTTAACATCAAAACAGTTGCCCAGAAAGCGGGGGTATCTACCCAAACGGTGTCGCGGGTAATTAACAACCGGCCTGATGTGGCCGAAAGTACCCGGCAGCACGTGCTGGCCGTTATCAACCAGCTCGACTACCGCCCCAGCGCCCTGGCCCGCAGTTTGATTCGCCAGCGAAGCCACACTCTGGGCGTGGTAACCGCCGGGCTGGGCTACTGGGGGCCGTCGCGCACGCTCAACGGCATTGCCGATCAGGCTGAAGCGATGGGCTACTCGCTGCTGCTCAAAGAACTCCCCCGTTTTGATCTGGATAATGTTGAGCCTATTACCAACGCGCTGTTGGCCAGCCAGGTTGATGGCGTAATTTGGGCCGTGGCCGAAGTTGGCAATAACCACGCCTGGCTGCGCGACAGCTACCCTCATCTGTCTGTGCCTATAGTTTTTTTAACGATGCAGCCCCACACCGGCTTAACTACGGTATCGGTAAACAACCAATTGGGGGCGCAGATGGTCGTTGAGCACTTGTTGGAGCGCGGTTACCGGCGCATTGGCCACATTACCGGCCCTCTTACCTGGTGGGAAGCGCAGCAACGCAAAGCCGGCTGGGAATCTGCCCTGACCAGCGCCGGGCGGCCCCCCACCACGGCGCACTGGGCTGAAGGGGACTGGGACGCAGCCGGTGGCCAGCAGGCGTTTCACCAACTCTGCCAGCAATATCCAGATATGGATGCCGTGTTTGTGGCCAACGACCAGATGGCACTGGGCGTGCTGCAACTTGCCTGCAAAAACAGCATCCGCGTACCGCAGGATTTGGCGGTGGCCGGGTTTGACAACCGGCCCGAGTCCGAATTTTACTGGCCGCCGCTGACCACGGTTAAACACAATCTCCGCGAACTCGGGTCACGGGCGGTTCAGCAAATTGTGCAAATTATTGAACAGGATCAACCGTTGGAATTGACCGGCATGACCACCTGGGTTACCCCTGAACTGATTGTCCGCGCCAGCACTACCCCTTAATTACGCCAAATTAGCACGTGTTTTTCCGCCCCGGGCCGGGGGTGACAAATGTCATCCCTAAAAAATGACATTTGTCATTTGCCTAAATAACTGAACTGGATTAAACTGTTATCGTTCCCGTTATCGATAACGGGAACGATAACATAATGTTACAAGTTGATTCTTGACTCGACAAGAAACCCCACTGCCGCACTCTCTTTTGTAATTTCACCTAATAAATTTATCTGGCAATTGATCATGGCTGACAATAAAAACAGTAACGACGCTGAAATCAACGACGGAAAACAACCGCTCCTGGAAATGCGATCGATTACCAAGCGATTTCCGGGTGTGCTGGCCCTGTCTGATGTGAACCTGACAGTCTTTCCGGACGAGGTGCTGGCCCTGGTCGGCGAAAATGGGGCCGGCAAATCAACGCTGATGAAAATCCTGTCCGGGGTGTACACCAGCGATCACGGCGAGATTATTTTCAAAGGTAAGCCGGTGCATTTTACCAATACGCGCCAATCGCAAAATGCCGGAATTGCCACCATTTATCAGGAACTCAACCAGGTACCCCAGCTCTCCGTCACCGAGAATATTTTTCTGGGCAACGAAATCACCAAGAGCAGCGGGTTGCTCAACTGGAAAGAAATGCACCGCCAGGCCCGCGCCCTGCTGGCCAAACTGCACCTGGATATTGACCCCCGCATGACGCTCGGCAAGTTGGGGGTTGGCCGCCAGCAAATGGTTGAAGTGGCCAAAGCCCTGCACCACAAAGCCGACCTCATTATTATGGATGAGCCAACCTCGGCGCTCAGCATCCGCGAAATCAACGAACTGTTTGCCATTATCAAAGAAATGCAATCCAACGGGGTGGCCGTTATTTACATCAGTCATCACCTGGACGAAGTTTTTGAAGTCAGTAACCGGACTACCGTGTTGCGCGACGGGCGGCATATTTCTACCCAGCCGACGATTGATCTTAATGTGGACAAACTCATCAAACTGATGGTGGGCCGTGACCTGTCTGAGCAATTCCCCAAAGAGCAGGTGCCGCGCGGCAAAGAAATGTTCCGGGTTGAGGGTTTGAATCAGGGCAAAACCCTGCGCGACATCAGTTTTGCAGCGTACGCTGGTGAAGTGCTGGGCATTTCTGGCCTGGTGGGTGCCGGCCGCACCGAACTGGCCCGGGCCATTTTTGGCGCGGACCCCATCGACAGCGGCGCTATTTTTGTTGAAGGCAAAAAAGTTACCGTCAACAACCCCCGCGACGCCATTAACAACGGCATCACCCTGCTCACCGAAGACCGCAAGCAGCAGGGATTGTTTTTGCAAATGCCTGTCCGCGAAAACATCACCATGTCCATTCTCAAACGGTTGACCAAATCGTTTGTAACCAACCAGTCCAAAGAAGCCGAACTGGCCAAATATTACATTGACAACATGGGCATCAAAGTGGCCAACGATACCCAATTGGCCATTAACCTGTCTGGCGGCAACCAGCAGAAGGTAGTTTTGAGCAAATGGATGGCCACCGAACCCAGAGTGCTGATCTTTGACGAACCTACCCGCGGGGTTGACGTGGGGGCCAAGGTGGAAATCTACAAAATGATCAACCAGCTCACCGAGCAGGGGGTGGCCATTTTGATGATCAGCTCAGAATTGCCGGAAATTTTGGGCATGAGCGACCGGATTATGGT
>CAYOXS010000113.1:7671-9458 GCA_964407935.1 uncultured Caldilineaceae bacterium | reverse complement strand
CTTGAAGCGGCGGCCATTGGCGTTGTCGCCGCCGGGCAAACCTTTGTCATCCTCACCGCCGGCATCGATCTGTCGGTGGAGGCGATGGTGTCGTTTTCCGGGGTGCTGGCCGCAATTTTGATTGCCGGCACCAATATCGCCGGCGGGCAAATTGCTTTTGGTATGCCTTCCTACTTCGCCATTCCGATTGCGCTGGCGGTGGGGATGCTCATCGGCCTGTTTCAGGGGGTGCTCATTACCCGCATAAAAATGAACCCGCTGATTGTGACGCTGGGCTTTCGCAGCATTTTGCTGGGGGTGGCGCTGGTTGCCACCCGCGGCGCGGGCATCAACATTCAAAAAGATGCGTTCCTCACCTTTCTCACCGGGGTCATCAACGTTGGTTCAGTGCGGGTGCCGATGCCATTGATCATCGTCCTGATTATTTACGGCATTGTCTGGTTTGTGTTGAAGCACACCAAACTGGGCCGCTACACCTACGCCATCGGCGGCAACGAAACCGCCGCCCGGCTGTCGGGCATTAACGTTGATCTGGTGCTGACCTTTATTTACGGCATCAGCGGTTTTTTGGCGGCTATCGGCGGGATTTTGGTGATGGGCCGGCTGCAATCCGGCGCGTACCAAAACGGCACCAATATGACGCTCATCTCTGTGGCGGCGGTGGTCATCGGCGGCACGGCGCTGTCTGGCGGGGTGGGCGGCATTTGGGGCACGCTGGTGGGGGTGTTTATCATCCGGGTAGTTGACGCCGGCCTGGTTTACATGGATGTGCCTTCCAACGCCAAAGAAATTGTGATTGGCTTCATTATTGTGCTGGCCGTAGCCATCGACGTGATCCGCCGCGGCGAAATCCCGTGGCTGCGCTTTTCGATGTTCAGCAAAAGTTCCACTTAACGCGATCAACCGGCCGCAACGCCGGAGAAACAATAAAATCGAGGCTTGATCGAGCCTCAAACCCAATTATTTCCAAAGGAGGAATGTAGGATGTTTAGAAAACAAAGCAGTTTCACCCTGGCGCTTTTAGCCGTTCTGCTGTTGCTGCTGGCCGCTTGCAGCGGCGCTGCCCCGCAAACTCAGCCGGAACCGGCCAAAGAAGAAGCCAAACCCGCAGAAGAAGCCAAACCTGCGGAACAGCCCAAAGAAGAAGCCAAACCTGCCGAACAACCCAAAGAGGAAGCTCCGGCTGCAGACACCGGCGAAACGTATGTGGGTTTTGTGCCGCCGGCGCTGACCAGCCCCTTCCACGTGGCCATGGTTGACGGCGCGACCGCCCGCTCCGGCGAACTCGGCTGGAAGATTGACGTGCAGGCGCCCGCCTCCGAGGGCGACTTTGCCGCCTTTGTCACCACCGTTGAGCAATTGCTGGAAAAAGGCGTGCAGTACATTTCTATCAACCCCATCGGCACCGACTCGGCCATCACCGCAGTTAAATCGGCCAACGCCAAAGGCGTGCCGATTCTGGCCCACAACTTCATCACCCCCTTCTCCGAAGGCGACGTGGCCGCCTACATCGGCTACGACCAATGGGGCGGCGCGGAAAAACTGGCTGCCTACACCTGTGAACTGATCGCCCAAAAGCACGGCATGTCCACCGCCGACACTGACGGCAAAGTCTTCATCCTGCTCGGCATCGACTCCATTTTCTCCCACCGCCGCACCGGCGGCTTCAAAGCCGGGCTGGCCAAAAATTGCCCCAACGTTGAAATTGCCGGGGAACAAAGCGCCGACTGGCTGCGCACCAAAGGTTCGGAAGTGGCGGCCATCGCTCTGCAAAAAGACCCCGACAT
>CAYOXS010000113.1:0-7571 GCA_964407935.1 uncultured Caldilineaceae bacterium | reverse complement strand
TGCGCACCAAAGGTTCGGAAGTGGCGGCCATCGCTCTGCAAAAAGACCCCGACATTGACGTGTTCTACGGCAACTCCGACGAAATGGCCATTGGCGCGGCGTTGGCCGCCGAACAGCTTGGGCTGGTCATCAATCAGGACTTCTTCGCTGTCGGCATCGATGGCAACCAGCCCACCCTCGACCTGCTCAAAGAGGGCAAGTTCTCCGCCACCCTCGGCGTCGATCCGGTTCGCATGGGCGTGACCGTCGTCGATACAATGGAGAAACTGAAGAACGGCGAGGACGTGCCGCAGATCATTTTGACCCCCTCGGTGGTCGTCAGCCCCGACAACCTGCAGGATTACCTCGACGGCAAACTCTGGACTGACCCTGTGGCCGGCTTCCCCGAACTCGACAACGACCAACCGACTGTGCCCGAAGAAGGCATGGCTGCCGAAGCACCGGCGTCCGGCGGCGAAAAATACGTGGGCTTTGTGCCGCCGGCGCTGACCAGCCCCTTCCACGTGGCGATGGTTGACGGCGCGACCGCCCGCTCCGAAGAACTCGGCTGGAAGATTGACGTGCAAGCGCCCGCCTCCGAGGGCGACTTTGCCGCCTTTGTGACCACCGTTGAGCAACTGCTGGAAAAAGGCGTCGAAGCCATCTCCATCAACCCCATCGGCACCGACTCGGCCATCACCGCCGTGAAATCGGCCAATGATAAAGGCGTGCCAATTCTGGCTCACAACTTCATCACCCCCTTCTCCGAGGGCACAGTTGAATCCTACATCGGTTACGACCAGTGGGGCGGCGCGGAAAAACTGGCTGCCTACACCTGTGAACTGATCGCCAAAAAGCACGGCATGTCCGCCGCCGACACCGACGGCAAGGTCTTCATCCTGCTCGGCATCGACTCCATTTTCTCCCACCGCCGCACCGGCGGCTTCAAAGCCGGGCTGGCCAAAAATTGCCCCAACGTTGAAATTGCCGGGGAACAAAGCGCCGACTGGCTGCGCACCAAAGGTTCGGAAGTGGCGGCCATCGCTCTGCAAAAAGACCCCGACATCGACGTGTTTTACGGCAACTCCGATGAAATGGCCATCGGCGCGGCGCTGGCCGCTGAGCAACTCGGGCTGGTCATTAATCAGGACTTCTTCGCCGTTGGCATCGACGGCAACCAGCCCACTCTCGACCTGCTCAAAGATGGCAAGTTCTCCGCCACCCTCGGCGTCGATCCGGTTCGCATGGGCGTGACCGTCATCGATACGATGGAAAAAGTTTTCAAAGGTGAGAAAGTACCCGAAATCACCCTGACCCCGTCTGTCGTCGTCAATCCCGATAATCTGCAGGATTACCTCGACGGCAAACTCTGGACTGACCCTGTGGCCGGCTTCCCGGAACTCGACAACGACCTGCCCACCGTACCCGAAGAATAATTCTCACCCGCTGAGCGAGGCCCGTCTCTGTAAAAAGAGATGGGCCTCGCCAGAATTTTAGCAAAGGTAACTGCCGGTAATGTCACTGCCAAGGCCAATCACCATCAGACAAGTCGCTCACGAGGCCGGAGTATCGACCCAAACCGTATCGCGGGTGCTCAACGACCGGCCCGATGTAGCGCCCGAAACCCGGCAGCGGGTGCAGCAGGTCATCGACCGCCTGGGCTACAAACCGAGCGCCATTGCCCGCAGCCTGATCCGGCGGCGGAGCCAATCGCTGGGCGTGGTGATTGCCGAGTTGGGCCAATACGGTCCCGTGCGGCGGCTGGTGGGTATTGAGCAGGCCGCCAACGAACTGGGGTATTCGCTGCATCTCGGCCTGGCCCACCCCCCGGAAGACATCAACGGCGACCAGATTCTTGATGAATTGCTCTCGTGGCACGTTGATGGTATTGTTTGGGCAGTGACAGAAATTGGCGACAGCCGGAGTTGGAAACAGAACAAAATGACCCAACTGCCGGTGCCGATTGTTTTCATCAGCGAGCAAACGCTGGGGTTTGGTCCAACCATATCTATTGACAACCGCAGCGGCGGCGCGCTGGCTACCCGGCATTTGCTGGCCCAGGGCTACCGTCACATTGGGCTGATCAGCGGCCCGCAACTGTGGGTGGCAGCCCGGCAGCGCCGGCTCGGTTGGCAGGATGCGTTACAAAGATTTGAAAACAGGCAGATATTCGAAGGGGACTGGTCTGCCGAAAGCGGTGAGCGCGGCTTGCATCAGCTACTGAACACCTTCCCGGAAATGGACGCCGTATTTGTTTGCAACGACCAGATGGCATTGGGCGTGTTGCAGGCCGCGCACCAGCTTGGCATTCATATACCTCAGGATTTGGGCGTTATCGGCTACGATAACATGCCAGAAGCCAACTACTTTTACCCGCCGCTGACTACGATTCGGCACGGCCTGTCAGAACAGGGCCGGCTGGCGGTTGAGCAACTGGTCAGAATCCTTGAAACCGACACCCAACCGGCCCCGGAAATAACCATTCTTAAACCCCAACTGGTCATCAGAAAGAGTTCCGTAATGAACTAACTTCCAATTTTTGATTTACGATTTTGGATTTATGGCCTGTACCCGTCAGTGACCGTCGGGCTAAAAGTCCGACCTACTGTCTATTTTTGAAGGGAGGTGATCATTAATTTTTAACTCGTGGTACTGTTCAATCAGTTTTTATACCAACTTTTAACAACGCTGTTTGAAGTAGGAGGAAAATAATGAGCTTTAAAAAATTTGGTTGGTTATTACTCGGCGTAATGATCATTGGCGTATTGATCTCCGGCTGCGGCCAGGCCGCCGCCCCACCCCCGGCGGAAAAAGCCCAACCGCAGCAAGAGGCCGCCGCGCCGCAAACCGAAGCCCAGGCCGAGCCAGCCCAGGCTGACGCCGGCAAATGGTGCAGTGGCGTAAAGATCATCTTCTTCCCCGGCGGACCTCCCGGCGGCGTGTTTGCCACCACCGTTTATAACGGCGCCGTCCAGGCCGAAAAAGACCTGGGGCCGACCGTTGAATACGTCTGGTCAGATTGGGACCCCGAAAAAATGGTGCGCCAGTTTACCGAAGGCGCGGCCACCAAGCCCGATGGCATGGCCATTATGGGCCACCCCGGCGATGACGCGTTTGGCCCGGTAGTGGATGATGCCGAAGCCCAGGGCATTATTGTGACCAGCCAAAACACCACCCTGCCCGTTTTGGAAGAAAAATACAAATCCGGCGGCTTTGGCTACGTTGGCGCCGAACTCTACTCGGCCGGCTATTCGCTGGGTAAAGAATCAATCAAACGCTTTGGCCTCAAATCCGGCGACCGGGCCATGGTCTGGGGGCTGCTGTCGCAGCCGGGCCGCGGTCAGCGCACCAAAGGCGTGGTTGACGCGCTGGAAGAAGAAGGCATTGTGGTGGACTATCTGGAAATTGACAGCGCCACCAACGCCGACTCCTCGGCCGGCACGCCCACCTTTACCGGTTACGTGGCCAGCCACCCGGATGTAAAACTGGTGGTCACCGACCACGGCGCGCTCACGGCCACCCTGGAAACCTACCTTAAAGCCGCCGGCAAAGGCCCGGATGACATCAACGCCGCCGGGTTTGACCTGTCAACCGCCACCGTGGAAGCCATCAAAGGCGGCTGGACAGACCTGGTGATTGACCAGCAGCAATGGCTGCAAGGCTACCTGCCCATTCTGCAAATCTGCCTGGCCAAAAAATTCAGCTTCTCCGGCCTCCACATTGACACCGGCTCCGGCTTTGCCCACAAAGACAACGTCGATATTCTGGCCGACCTGGTTAACCAGGGCATCCGCTAAACTCGTTCTGTAAGCCTGTTTTGGGCAGGCCCGCTAATCACAGACCTCGCAGGCGTAAAAACCTGCGAGGTCTGAAGCCCAGTTTTGAGGAGACGTATTATATGAGTGACTATCGATTAGAGCTGCGCAACGTGGCCAAATCGTTTGGCGAAGTCCAATCGCTGCACAACGTAAATTTTCAAGTCGGCCAAAATGAGGTCGTTGGGCTGCTGGGCGATAATGGCGCCGGCAAATCGACCCTGATCAAAATTGTGACCGGCTACCACCCCCCCAGCAGCGGCGAGATTTATTTTAACGGGCAAAAAGCAGAAAACTTAACTGTGCCCCAGGCCCGCGCTCTGGGTGTAGAAACCGTGTACCAGGAGCGGGCGCTGGCCGAACAGCAAACCCTGTGGCGCAACATCTTTTTGGGCCGGGAACTGACCACCCGGTTGGGGCTGCTCGACGTGAAAAGGATGCGGTCTGAAACCCAAAAATTAATGGTTGAGTCGATGGGTTTTACTTCATCGGCGGTTACCCCGGATTCCGTGATCAAAAATTTTTCCGGCGGCGAAAAGCAGGGCGTGGCCATTGTCCGGGCGCTCTATTTTGAAGCCGATCTGATTATTTTAGACGAGCCAACCATGGGGCTGGCTTTGAGCGAAACCCGAAAACTGCTCACCTTTGTGCGGCAGATCAAAGCGGCCGGTAAATCGGCCATCTTCATTGACCACAACGTGTTCCACGTGTACGAAGTTGCCGACCGGGTGGTGGTACTTGACCGCGGCACCGTCGCTGGCACATTTTTAACCAAAGACATCACCCTGGACGACTTAATGGAAAAAATGTACCAGGTAGCCCACACGGGCAGTCTGGATTAAGGCAGGTAATTATGGCAATTCCCGCTGAAACACAAGCACTTACTGATCGACGGCGCGTGCGGCAAAGCCGCTGGCAACTGTTTGCCCGCAAATACGGGCTGCAACTGGGCATTATCAGTGTATTTGTGCTGATGTGGCTGTTGTTTATTGTGGCCGCGCCCACCACCTTTTTATCGAGCCAGATCTACGCCGCGTTTATGTCTACCACACCCTTTTTTGGGATTATGGCCCTGCCGCTGACAATGGTGGTGATCGCCGGTGAAATGGACCTGTCGTTTCCGTCGGTGATGGCCATGGGCATGGTCGCCTTTATGTGGGTTTTTGCGGCCACTAACAGCCCGCTGCTGGCGTTGATTGCCTGCCTGGCAGTTGGTTTTGTGGTGGGCACCATTAACGGTGTGATCGTGGTCCGGTTGGGCATTCCGTCGCTGATTGCCACCATTGGCACCATGTTTTTGTGGCGCGGCGCAGTGCTGGTAATGACCAACGGTACTGGCGCCACTCTGGTTCCGCTGCGCGAAACCTGGCTGCACACCCTGCTGGTCGGGCGCGTGGCCAACTACCTGCCGGCCCAATTTATCTGGATGGTGCTGATTGGCGTGGCTACATGGATTGTGCTCAACCGGCACAAATTTGGCGCGCACGTTTATCTGATTGGTGACAATGAGAACAGCGCCCGGCTGATGGGCGTTAACGCCGACCGCACCCGCATGCTCACCTTTGCCCTGGTGGGCGTGGCCGCCGCCTTTGCCGGGCTGCTGGTCAGCCTGGAAGTGTCGTACCTGTGGCCCTCGCTCGGTGAAGGCTATTTGATGCGCACGCTGTCGTCGGTGTTTTTGGGCGGCACGTCGGTGTTTGGCGGCACCGGCACTATTTTAGGCACGTTTATCGCCTGCTTCATCATCGGCGCTATCGAAGCCGGAATTGTGGCCGTGGGCCTGACCGGCTTTTACACCCAATTGATCTACGGCCTCATCATCGTCCTGTCTGTGGCTATGCACGCCTGGCTGCGCAAACGGCTGGGCTGATACGGAGATAACAATGAAACACCGCGATCGGGTACTGACCGCCCTCAATCACGAAACCCCGGACCGCTGCCCCATGCAGATCAGCTTTACCCCGGAATTTGCCTCGCGGCTCAAAAAAGAGTTGGGGCTGGCCGACAGCGACCTGCACAACCCGCACGGCGGCGGTAACACCTACGCCATCGAGCGCGAACTGGGCGAAGATATGCTGCTCACCTCGGTGGGCTGGGCCAACTCCTACTACGCCAGCGACACCTACAGCCGCGACGGCCTGACCTACGTTGATGAGTGGGGCGTCACCTGGCGCAACTCGCCCTATCAAACGCCGTTTGGTGCGGGCATCTACACCGAAATGGTGGGCCATCCGCTGGCCAACGACGCGGCCATTGCCAGTTACCAACCGCCCGACCCCACCCGACCGGAGCTGTACGCCGAAGCCGAACGGGTAATCAAAACCTATAAAGACGATTACTGGATTGTCGGCGTAACAGTAACCACAATTTTTGAAACCGCCTGGGCCTTGCGCGGCTACGAGCAAACGCTGCTGGATTTTGCCCTCAACCCGGATTTGATCGAGGCTCTGTTTGATATTCCCTTTAATTACCACCTGACCGCCGCCAAAAAGCTGGTGGAACTGGGGGTCGATATGATCTGGACCGGCGACGACATTGGCGCGCAGCACCAGCTACTCATTTCGCCGGCTACGTGGCGCGCCCATTTAAAACCGCGCATGGCCGCGTTTATCGCCGAACTCAAAGCCATCAATCCGGCCGTAAAAGTGGCCTACCACTCCGACGGCAATATTGAGGCGCTGATCCCCGAACTCATCGAGATTGGGCTCGACGTGCTCAATCCAATCCAACCCCAATCGATGGCTCCGGCCGAGATCAAACGAAAATATGGCGACAACCTCTGCTTTTGGGGCTCAATTGATGAGCAGTTTACCCTGCCGTTTGGCACGCCGGCGCAGGTGCAGGCCGAGGTGCTGGAGCGGCTGCAAACGCTGGGCCGCAGCGGCGGGCTGATTTTGGGGCCAACCCATCACGTTCAACTTGACACCCCCCTGGAAAATTTCTGGGCGATGGTCAACACCATCAAAAATACGCCGTACTCCGGCCTGTAAATCAGGAAACCACCATGACCAACCTCAATGAAATTGGCGGCTGGCCGGTTGAACTCGATAATATGCCCGGTTTTGAACAGGCCATACAGCGTGTGTACGCCTGGTATCACGGTGAAGTGATCGACCGGCCGCCGGTGCGTTTTAGCGCGCACAACGCTTTTGTCGAAGAAGCCGCCGCCGCGTATCCCTCCGCTAACCTCAAAGACCGCTGGTTTGACGCCGAATTTCAGGTAGACACCTACCTCAACGCCATTGCCGGGCGCACCTTTCACGCCGAAACTTTTCCGGTGTTTTGGCCCAATCTGGGGCCGGAAGTGTACGCCGCATTTTACGGCGCGCCCCTGCACTACGGCGATGTGACCAGTTGGTCCACGCCCGTGGTCAAAAACTGGGCCGACATAAGCCGGCTCCGGCTCGATATGGCCAATGAATATTTCTGCAAACTGGAAGAGCTGACCCGCATCGCGCTGGAAAAATGCCGCGGCCGGGCGCTGGTGGGCTACACCGATCTGCACCCCGGCGTCGATTGCGCCGCCGCATGGCGCGACCCGCAGCAGCTCTGCATGGATTTGTACGACGCCCCGGAGCAGGTGCAGCAGCTCATCGAACTGGCCATTGCCGATTTTGAGCGGATTTACAGCCACTTTGACAACATGCTCAAAGCCGCCGGCCAGCTTTCGGTCAGTTGGATGGGCATCCCCTCGTTTGGCCGAATGCACATCCCCAGCTGCGATTTTTCTGCCATGATTTCCGGCGACTTTTTTGAAGAGTTCTGCCTGCCGGTGCT
>CAYOXS010000112.1:0-16133 GCA_964407935.1 uncultured Caldilineaceae bacterium | reverse complement strand
GGCCGGCTTCGGTGAGCGCGGTGGCCAGGGTGGTGAAACTGCCCGCAGCCACGGCTGTGTCGACAATGTCTTTGTCACCTTGCGCAAACGCGCTGGTCACCGCTGTTGCCAGCAGGGCCATTACCAAAAACAGCGAAACAAATCTTTTCTTCATGTTAATACTTCTCTCCTTGTCTTTATTTTGGATACACAGAGTTTTTGTCGAACATAGACAATGTTGTCTATGTTTTGTATAGTATATGCACAATTAAAATCCATCTCCATTAAACGGACATTAAAATTTATAAAAGAATTTCCATTAAAAAAACTGGAATGCGGCGGCGCGCCATTGGGTTTAAAATAAAAACCGCCAGCCCAGAGGCCGGCGGTTCGGGGTACAGCGTCAACCAGTTTACACAAAAAGTTCGCCGCGGAGCACGGTGACGGCCGGGCCGCCAACTTTGACTGTTTCAATATCATCCCGCGGGCCAATGACTTCAACCGTGGCTTCACCGGGCCGGTGCATCCAGTGGCCCTGTTCGGCAATGAAACGTGGCTGGTCAATCAACTTGTGATGCCACAGATACGCCCCCATCCCGCCCGTGGCCGAGCCGGTGAAGGGGTCTTCCAGCAAATCGGGCGGGGTAACAAAGTGACGGGCAAAGGTGCTGCCGGCGGCGGTGATACCCTGCAGGCAAAACAGATGGGTGCTGAAAAAGTCGCTGTTGGCACGGAGTTCATCGTAGGCGGCAATGTTCAACGTGGCCCGGCGCAGCACATCCAGATTGCGCACGGGGATCATCATTTGCGGCGTGCCGGTGCTCACCGTTTGGATGGGCGCACCAGCCAGCGCATCTGCCGCGGACAGGCCAAAAATGGGCAGCACCTGTTCGGCGGGATAAGTGGCCAGAAATTGGGGCTTTTTCTGGCTCATCACCACGCTTTGCACCGCGCCGTTGCTGGCGTGAATCTCGATGGGAATTGGCCCCACCTGCAATTCCAGCGAAATGCGGGTCACATCGCCGGCCAGCGCCAGCCGCCCGGAGTCGACCAAAGCAAAAATAGTAGCGATGGTCGGGTGGCCGGCCAGCGGAATCTCCTCGGCGGGGGTAAAGTAGCGCGCCCGGACATCGGCCACGCTGGAGCGCAGCACAAAGGCCGTTTCCGACAGGTTCATCTCGCGGGCAATGGCCTGCATTGTGGCCGGGGGCAGGTCATCGGCGTTGAAAATGACGGCGCACGGGTTGCCGCAGAGCGGCCGGGTGGTAAAGGCATCGACCTGCATCATGGGGTAGGTTGGCATGGGTACACTCCTTCGCGAATACAATTATGAATTATGAATTAACTGAAGTTGTGTGGCTTGGGGGCCGCCCACCCCCCCAAACACCCAAAACACACGGGGGGGCGGGGGGGGGGGGTAAATGTACCATAGGTCACAACTTGGGTGAATTATGAATTACGAACTTTGAACAGGTTTTGAGTAGACCAGCAGCGCCACAAAGATGGCCACGGCCAGCAGCAAATCAAAGCTGATAATGGCCATTGTTACGCCGGGGCCAATGCGGTCAAAGAATTGGCCAATGAGCCACGGGACCGACATACCGCCCAGACTGGCCCCGACAAAGAAGCGGCCGGTAATTTGCCCGGTCAGTTGCAGGCGGCGCTCGGCCAGCGAGATGGTCAGCGGGAAGATGGGCGCGTTGGCCAGCCCCATGCCCAGCGTGCCCACCCAGATGGCCGTGAGCGATGTGGGCCACACAATGATCACCGCTACACTCAGCAGGCAGCCGGCCAGCGCCGCCGCCAAAATGGTGCGCGGCCTGACTTTGGCCGCAATCGGAATGGTCAGCAGGCGGCCCACCGTCAGCGCGCCCCAAAACACCGAGGTGAGATAACGGGCCATCAAATCGGTGGTGATGTTCAGCGCTTTGGTGTAGCTGGTAATCCAGCCGCCAAAACCGCCTTCGGCGCCCACGTACAAAAAGAAAAACGCGGCAAACAGCAGCACCAGCCGCTGGTTAACCCGCCGGGCCTCGCCGCTGGTTTCAGCCTCGCGGCGAATGACCGGGCTGGGCAGTCGCAGCAGCCAGACCAGCACCGGCAGGGTACACAGAGCCAGCGTCCAGTAAGCCCAGGTAATATCACCGGTTTGGGCTACCGCCTGGGCAATGATCAGCGGCGAAATGGCCGCGCCCAGCCCAAAAAAGAAGTGCAGGGCGTTCATAAATGGCCCTACTTTGTCGCCGTGCAGCCAGACCAGCAGGGTGTTGCCGCCCACATCCAGCATGCTTTCTCCCAGCCCCAGCAGCAGCATGGCCAGCACCAGCAGCCACAAAATGGGAATCAGCGGCGTAAAAAACAGCATCGCGCCCATCCCCAGCAAGCCCGCCCCCATTATCAGGTGCCCGGGCAGGCGGTCGTACAGGCGGCCCACCTGATTCGCGCCCAGCAAATAGCCCAGCGAGCGGGCGGCAAACAGGTAGCTGATCTGGCTGAAGCCAGTGCCGGTGTTTTCGGCCAGGTCAGACAGGGTTGGCCCCAGCGCGGCGGTAGCCATCCCCAAAAAAATAAAGCCGACAAAATAGCCGGTGGTCGTTGATGTTTTGGAGTTGAGCCGGGTTGAGGTGAGTTGTGCGGTATCCATATTGTCCTCTGAAATAAGCGAATCTGCGAGTGAGCGAATTAGCGAATGTAGGGGCGCTTCGCGAAGCGCCCCTACCCAGTTTTTGTTCTCATTGCTGGCTCGCTGCCGGGTTGAGGTTTACCACAGTTTAAGGGTAGCGTCAAGTTAGCCGGCGGCGCAATTGACGGCGGACAGGTTGCCGGTTGGCGTAAAATTTCTTATAATTATGTCAATGGATTATGACAAGCTACCCCTCAACCAAATCCTGTCTGGCGATTGCATCGACGTTCTGGCCACGCTGCCCGAAAAGTCGGTCGATTTGATTTTTGCCGACCCGCCCTACAATTTGCAGCTCCAGCAGGAATTGTGGCGGCCCAATCAAACCAAAGTTGATGCCGTGACCGACGCGTGGGACCAGTTTGCCAGCTTGCAGGCTTACGATGAGTTCAGCCGGGCCTGGCTGGCCGCCTGCCGCCGGGTGCTCAAAGACACCGGCACGCTGTGGGTCATTGGCTCGTACCACAACATTTACCGGGTGGGCGCGCAGATGCAGGATTTGGGCTACTGGTTTTTAAACGATGTGGTCTGGATCAAAACCAACCCCATGCCCAATTTCCGCGGAGTGCGTTTTACCAACGCCCACGAAACCCTGTTGTGGGCCAGCAGGGCCAAAGGCGTGCGCTACACCTTTAACCACCACGCCATGAAAGCCTTTAACGACGACAAGCAGATGCGCAGCGATTGGCTGCTGCCGGTTTGCGGCGGGGCGGAACGGCTCCGGGTGAACGGCAAAAAAGCCCATTCCACCCAAAAGCCGGAAGCGCTGCTCTACCGGGTTATCCTGTCGTCCAGCAACCCCGGCGACGTGGTGCTCGACCCGTTTTTTGGCACCGGCACCACCGGCGCGGTGGCCAAAAAATTGCACCGCCGCTGGCTGGGCATCGAGCGCGAGGCCGAGTATGTGGACATTGCCCGCGCCCGGATTGAGGCCATCAACGTGAAACCCTACAGCGAGGCCGTGTTTGATGTGCGCGATCAAAAACGGCTGGCTCCGCGGGTGCCGTTCAGCCAGTTGCTCGAAGCCGGGCTGATTTTGCCGGGCCAGTCGCTCTATTTTCAGGCCGACCGGCAGCAGTTGGCCCGCGTGAAGCCCGATGGCAAAATCAAACTCAACGGCTACGAAGGCTCGATTCATCAGGTGGGGCGGCAGTTGCTGGCCGGCGGGCCGTGCAACGGCTGGCAGCACTGGTACTTTGAGGCCGCCGATGGCCATTTGCGCCCCATCGATGAACTGCGGGCAGTGATTCGCGGGCAGTAGCTGCCGCCCAAACTTGCCACATCCCCGTTTTTTGGCAATAATTCCCGTAGACCACATTCCCCAAAAAACAACGCATACGCAAAGTTGAGGTTGGGCCATGGCACTTGCCCCAAACACAATGTTGGAAAACCGCTATCGCATTGAGCGATTGCTGGCTCGTGGCGGCATGGGCGCCATCTATCAGGGCTTTGATACCAATCTCAACATCCCCGTAGCCATCAAAGAAAACTTTTTTAAAACGCCCGAAGCCGCTCGCCAGTTTCAGCGCGAGGCCCAGATTTTAGCCCGGGTGCATCACCCCAACCTGCCGCGCGTGATCCATCACTTTAGTTATACCGGCCAGCAATATCTGGTGATGGATTTTATTGGCGGCCAGGATTTGTGGGAAATGGTCAAACAGCGCGGCCGCCCGCTCGACGAGGGGCAGGCGCTGGATTATCTCATTCAGGTGTGCGATGCGGTGGACTACCTGCACCGCCAAAAGCCGCCGGTTATCCACCGCGACATCAAGCCGCAAAATATTAAAATTACGCCCGATGGCCAGGCGGTGCTGGTTGATTTTGGCATTGCCAAAGTGGCCGAAGGCGACGCCCACACCCAAACCGGCGCGCAGGGGGTCACCCCCGGCTTTTCGCCGCCGGAGCAGTACAGCGGCGAAGGCACCCTGCCCGCCTCGGACGTTTACTCGCTGGGGGCCACGTTGTACGCGGTGCTCACCGGCCAAAAGCCACCCCACAGCGTCAGCCGGCTGGTTGACCAGGGTAAATTCAAACCGCCCGTTGAGCTGAACAAAAAATTGAGCCGGGCCGCCTCTAACGCGGTCATGCACGCCATGCAGCCGCGCATCGAAGACCGGCCGCAATCGGCGCTGGCCTGGAAGCGCGAGCTGGAGGCCATTCAGGACCAGCCCACCCGGCCGCAGGAAACCGACAGCGAAACCACGCTGTTTGGCGGTCACAGCTCGCCCGGCTGGCTGGTGGGGTCGGGCGGGCTGAACTATCGCATCCGGCTGGGCGACCAGACGCTGGGGCGCTCCTCCACCTGTGATGTTCACGTAAATGATGGCCGCGCCTCGCGTAAACACGCCACCCTCAATTTTGATGGCCGGCGCTGTCTGGTAGTTGACGAAGGCAGCGCCAACGGCACCTTTGTGAACGAGCAGGCGGTGGGGGGCAAAGGCGTCCTCTTTAAAATAGGCGACCGGCTGCGGATTGGCGATACGGTGCTCGCGTTCAGCGCAACGGCTGGCGCGCCGGGGTCGGTCCCGGTGCCCCGCATCGATGAACTGGCCGGCACCGCCCACATTTCGTCGCAGGATATACCCGCGCCGCGGCCGGTCTCCCGGCCCGTTTCCACGCCGATGACGCCAGCCCCGGCCGTCGCCCTGCCGCCGGCCAAAAGCGGCGGGTTGATGTGGCTCTGGCTGGGGCTGGGCATGCTGGCCATTGTTTTGCTGCTGGGGGTGGTGGCGGCGCTGCTCTATTTGCAGCAGCCGGGCGCGCCGCCGGCCGCCACGCCCGATGTGGCCGCGATGATCGCCGCCGCCTCCACGGCCACCGCCCAGGCCGCGGCGAAAGAACCCACCAGCGACAGCGTGCAGGCCACGCTCGAGGCGTTGGCCGCCACAGCCACCGCCCAGGCCGAAAGCGCCTCGGCGGTGGATACCGAGGCGACCGTGGCCGCGGCGATTGCCGCCACTGAAACGGCTCGCCCGCCCACCGAAACGCCCGCCTCAACCGCCACTTCCACCCCGGCTCCACCCACCCCCACGCCAACCGAACCGCCCACACTAACCCCGTTTCCGCCCACGGCCACATTTACGCCCCGGCCGGTTGCGCCGCCGGCGGCCGCCGCGCCGCTCGGCGTGTTTCAGAATTTTGAAACGGACACGGCCTGGAAACGCGGCGATGAAGCCAACGGCTCGTTCAGCCGTTCATCGGCCCAGGCCCGCAGCGGCGATTTTTCCGGCCAGCTCAATTACAATTTCTCCACCGCCGGCAACGATTACGTGGTTTTTTTGCAGAGCCGCCAGTTGGCCGGGCAGCCCAACGCCATTTCGGTTTGGGTCTACGGCGATGGCGCCGGCCATTTTTTGAACCTGTGGCTCAAAGACGCGGCCGGCCAAACCTGGCAAATGTCGTTTGGGCAGATTAAACATACCGGCTGGCAGCAGATGACCGCCGTGCTCGACCCCGGCCAGCCGTGGCCCAGCGGCCACATTTCCGGCCCCAACAACAACGCCATCGATTACCCCATCAGTTTTCAGGGGCTGGTGCTGGATGACGGCGCGGACGATTTTCGCGGGCAGGGCGCTATTTACATCGATGATCTCACCAGCGCGGAATCGGGCGGAGTTGTGGCGCAGCCAACCGTGGCCGCGCCCACGCCGGTGAAAGCGGTTCCCACGCCGGCGGCCAGCGCCAACTACGTGCTGGCCGTGGCCAGCCAGCATCGCTACGAAACATGGGGGGCCTCGGCCACCGGCGACATTTGCGAAGATTACCGCAATAAAAATTTCAACGACAAAATTCACATGAAGGGCTTTAATCTGGAACTGAGCCTGACCAACAAAACCTCGCAAAAAGTGGCCGATGACTGGGCGCCGGAATTTATCACCGCCAAAGGTCAAAATGTGCAGGTCTGTTACTACGGCTACAGCGGTTCCGGCCCCCAGCCCGGCGCAACCACGGTGATGACCTTTTTTACTATTGTTGACCCCGATGATTTTGTGCGCACGATTCGGCTTGAGATTGGCGGCGAGCGGCTGCAAATCTGCCTTGATGCCAACGGCGCGCAAACCCCTTGTTAAAACATTGTCTGGTGGGGTCTGGCGCGATTACGCCACGCCAGACCCCACTAAAATGTCACCGTCCTCTTATTCGGAATTGGCCGATGGTGGTACAATGAGCGGTAAATTTTGCACCGGAGAAACCCTTTTCTATGACCCAATCAAATCCCAATCCGAATCAGTTGGCCCGGCATCTGCTGGATGTGGCCGCCGCCGCCGCTCGCGCGGTCGGCCCAATGCTGGTTGAAGGCTTTAGCCACGGCGTTACCGCCAGCGAAAAAACCGCCTTTTATGATTTGGTAACCGAGTACGACCGCAACGCCGAAAAAACCATCACCCAATATATTTTTGAACATCACCCCGATTCGGCGATTGTGGGTGAGGAAGGCGGCGCGGTGGGCAACGGCGCGGTGCGCTGGTATGTTGACCCCATCGATGGCACCACCAACTTTGCCACCGGTTTTCCCTTTTTCTGCGTGTCAATCGGCGCGGAATTTGAGGGGCAGTTGCAAGCCGGCGTTGTGTTCGATCCCCTGCGCAACGAATTGTTCGCGGCCGTGGCCGGCGGCGGCGCACTGCTCAACGGTCAGCCCATCCGCTCCGACGCCGTCGCTACGGAACAGGCCGCAGTGCTGCTCACCGATTTTCCCGTGCCCGGTTTGGATGCCGACCCGGCCAGGTACGAACTGTTTGGCCAGCTTTCGCAGCGATTTCAGGCGGTGCGCCGGGTGGGTTCAACCGCGCTGCAAATGGCCTATGTTTGCTGCGGCCGCGCCGATGCCACTCTGGCTCTGCACATTAGCCCCTGGGATGTGGCCGCCGGCTATCTGCTGATTGCCGAAGCGGGCGGGGTGATCCAATCGCTGGGCAAAGATCAGGAGCGGCCGTGGCTCAATCGCGGTTTTATGGCTTATCCCGCCAATTTTGAGCTTGACCGTTCTGTCCTCAAGGAATTTCTGCGCTATAACGTTTGAACCGATGACCCCACCGCTCATTGCCACCAAACTGTATATTCCGCCGGCCCGCCCGGGGCTGGTGGTCCGCCCCCGGTTGCTGGAGCGGCTGAACCGCGGCCTGCAGTATCGGCCCGGAATTTCTTTGGTGTGCGCCCCGGCCGGTTTTGGCAAAACCACGCTGATCTCCAGTTGGATTTACGATTTACGATTGACGACCGGCGAATTGCAAACTGACTCAGTGGGCCGGGAAAAAATCGTAAATCTAAAATCAAAAATCCAAAATCGGGTGGCCTGGCTGTCGCTGGACAGCGGCGACAACGACCCCAACCGCTTTATCAACTACCTGATCGCCGCGTTGCAGCAGATTTCGCCGGAAATTGGGGCCACGGTCAAAGGCGCGTTTCAAAGTGAGCAAATGGAGTCGCTGCTCACCGTCATCATCAACGATATTTCCCGGCACCTGGCCGACGCCATTTTGGTGCTGGACGACTACCACGAAATCACCGCCGCGCCGGTGCATCATCTGCTGGCCTTTTTGTTTGATTATCTACCGCCGCAGTTGCACGTTATCCTCATCAGCCGGGTCGATCCACCGTTGCCGCTGGCCCGTTTGCGGGCGCGCGGCCAGCTCACCGAGGTACGGGCCTCGGATTTGCGTTTTGTGCAGGCCGAAGCCGCCGATTTTCTCAACCGGCTGATGGGGCTGGAGCTGACCGCCGCCGATGTGGCCGCTCTGGCCGAGCGCACCGAAGGCTGGATTGTCGGCCTGCAACTGGCCGCCTATTCCATGCAGGAGTACAGCGACCGGTCTGATTTTATTGCCCGTTTTACCGGCGATGACCGGTTTGTGACCGATTATCTGATAGACGAAGTGCTGGCCCGCCAGCCGCAGCACGTGCAGGAATTTTTGCTGCACACCTCAATTTTAAACCGGCTGACCGGCTCTCTGTGCGATGCCATCCTTGGCAGGGATGAAGCCGGAAGGCCGGGGGATGAAAAGAAAGCAAATTCTGAATCTTCATCCTTCATCTTTAGTCCTTCGTCCCTTATTTTGGAGTATCTGGAACAGGCCAACCTGTTTATCATTCCGCTGGACAACCAGCGCCACTGGTACCGCCATCACCAGCTTTTTGCCGATCTGCTGCGCCACCGGCTGCATCACACCCGGCCCGAGCTGGAGCCGGAGCTGCACCGCCGGGCGGCGCGCTGGCACCAAACCCAGAGTCACCTGTCCGAGGCGCTGCATCATTTTTTGCAGGCGCAGGATTTTGACCGGGCCGCGCCCTTGCTTGAAGCCATTGGCCCCACCATTTGCTGGCGGCAGGGCGAGTTTGCCACGCTGCAGGGCTGGCTCAACCAGTTGCCGCGCCAACTGGTGTACAGCCGGCCCAAACTGTGCCTGTACAGCGCCGAAGTGCTCTACCTCACCGGCCAGTTTGAGGCCATCGAGCCATTTTTGCAGGCCGCCGAGCAGGCGCTCACCGCGCCGGCCTCGCCGCTGCTCGCGGCCAGTACCCAGGCGCTGCTGGGCGAAGTGATGGCCATGCGGGCGCTGGTGGCCGGCGGCCAGGGCGATACCGTCGGTGTGGCGCAGGCCATCGAGTTGTCTCAGCACGCGCTGGCGCTGCTGCCGGAAAGCGAACGCCAACTGCGCATGTTGCTAACTCTGGGCCAGGCCGAAGCCTACTACCTGAGCGGCCAGGTTGACACCGCGGCGCACGCCTATCAAGCTGCCAGTGATCTGGCCTTGGCCGGCGATAACCTGTTTTTGGCGCTGGCCGCGCTGGTGCGGCTCACCGAGGTGCTCACGGTGCGCGGCAAACTGAACCAGGCCGAAGCGTTGTGCGCTCACATTCAGCACATGGTCGGCGAGCGCCCCATGCAGGTATCGGCCTGGATCGAAGTTCACCTGGCCGGGCTGGCGTGCGAGCGCAACCGGCTTGACGCCGCCGAACAGCGCCTGGCCGGGGTACTGGCCCGGCCACCCAAATCGGCCAACCCGCGCATGCTGCTGGAAGGCCAGTTGGGGCTGGCCCGGGTGCGGCAAGCCAAAGGTGATTTTGAAGGCGCGCGGCAGGCCATTCAGGCGGCAGCGCAGGTAGAGCTGCAATACCAAACGGCCTCGGCGTGGGATATGCCGCCGGTGGCGTCGTACCGGGCGCGGCTGAGTTTGGCCCAGGGCGATCTGGCGGCAGCCGGCTTGTGGCTTCAAACCGAAGAGCTTGACCCCGCCGACCCGCTACCGCCGCTCCGCGCCGAAGATTATCTGACTCTGGCCCGGATATTGCTGGCCCAAGAGCAGGCCGCGGCGGCCATCCCGCTGCTCAACCGGCTGCAGCAGGCGGCCGCCAGCGACGGCCGCGGCCGGCATCAGCTTGAGGCGCTCATTTTGCTGGCGCTGGCTCAATTTGCCCAACACAATCAGGCCGAGGCCTTTGCCGCGCTGACGCAGGCGCTCATTCTGGCCGAGCCGGAAGGCTTTGTCCGCCTGTTTCTGGACGAAGGCCCGCCGCTGCTCAATCTGCTGGCGGTGTTTGCCGGCCAGCCGGCCTCGCCCCCCGCGGCGGTTGAGTACGCCCAAAAGTTGCTGGCCGAAGCTGGCCAGCCTGCCCCGGCCGCGTTCCCCGAAAAATCAAAACCGCCGGCCCAAAACCTCGTTGAACCACTCACGCCTCGCGAACTGGAAGTCCTGCATCTGATTGCCCAGGGCTACAGCAACCAGGAAATTGCCCGCGAGCTGGTGTTGTCGGCCGGCACGGTCAAACTGCACGCTCACAATATTTACGGCAAACTCGGCGTGAGCAGCCGCACCCAGGCCGTGGCGCTGGCCACGGAATTGGGCCTGCTGGAAAGTAGGAGTCAGGAGTCAGGAGCCAGGAGTCAGGATTAGGTGATTCCTCTCGGTTTCTAAAAGTTTGCGGCAGGAGTCCAAAACTACAGTTTTGGACTCCAGTTTCATCCGTCCCACAGGCTGAGTCGGTCTTCTCTGAAAATAGCGAATTGCGAACCGCCCCTACCATATTTTCACCTGTGCCAGGTACAGGCATTCTCGTTGTCGTCCCGTAGGGACCGTCCGACTTCTCTGAAAATTAGTTCGGTGAGTTGGATTCGTAAAACGTGATTCGTGTTGCGGGTGGCGCAGGGTCGCCATTCGCTATTCATCCTTCGTCCTTTGCTGCAAGCTCTGTTTATATCCCCAAATCTATACCCTACCTATAACCTTGGTTAGATGTGATAGCCGGTTGACTCTGTTACACTGGGCGTGAAAATTAGTTAAGTTTTAGCCCGCGGAGCAACCGCTATGAAACCGTGCAAACATCATCTGTCCCTTGACCAGCCGGCGCGATACCAGATTAACGTGCAGGGCCGGCTCGATAAAGATTGGGCCGACTGGTTTGATAACCTGTCGCTGAGTTGGGAAACCGATGGGTATGGCCAGCCGGTTACCGTTTTCACCGGCCCGGTGGTCGATCAGGCCGCGCTGCATGGCCTGCTCTATCGCCTGTACAGCCTGGGGCTGCCACTGCTGTCGGTGACGTGCCTGGATACTGGGCCGTTTGAAACCATACAGTCCCCAAATCAGCATTAAAGACTATTCCGTGGTGCGTGTTCCGTCGGGATTATGGCGCAATATCACACGCAACACGAAACACGCATCACGACCAATAATTCAGGAGTTCGTTCAATGAAAAACCCATTTATCGCTTTATTTTTATTTTTGATCGTCGCAGTGGCCAGCACCGCTTGCAGTCCCGTTGCCAAACAGGCCGAGGCCGCGCCGCCCGCGCCTGCCGCCGCCGGTGTGCCCGTGGAAGTGGCCCCGGCTGAAAACGGCGACATTTCACTGGTGCTCAATTACGCCGGCACGCTGCAAGCCGCCAAAGATGTGCGGCTGGTGCCGCGCGTGGCCGGTCAAATTACCGGCATTTTTGTGGCCGAAGGCGACGCCGTGAAAAAGGGCGATCCCATCGCCGCGATTGAGCAGGATGTGTACCGGGCGCAGCTTAAACAGGCCGAGGCCGCGCTGGAAAGCGGGCGGCTCACCCTGCAAAAAATGGAAGAGGGCGCTCGCCCGGAAGAGCTGGCCGCCGCCCGCGCCGCCGTTGATATTGCCCGCGCCGCGCTGGCCGACGTGAAAAACCCCAACGATGACACCCGCACCACCGCCGCCGCCAACCTGGCCAAAGCGCAGGCCGCCGTCCGGCTGGCGCAATCGGAGTACGATAAAGTGGCCTGGGCCGGCCAGGCCGGGATGACCAAACAGGGGCTGCTGCTGGAAGACGCCACCAGCAGCTACGAAGCCGCGCTGGCCGCCTACAACCTGCAAACCAACCCCACCGCCAGCAAAACGGCTACGCTCGACGCGCAGGTGGTTAAAAGCGAACTTGATCTGGCGCTGGCCGAAAAACCGTTCCGCCCGGTAGATTTTGATCTGGCCCGCGCCAGCATCAAACAGGCCGAGGCCGCGCTGGAGCTGGCTCAACTGCAACTGGAATACACCACCATCACCGCCCCGTTTGATGGCGTTGTCGCCGAACTGGTGGTAGACGAGGGCAGCATGGTCAGCTCGAGTGTGGTGCTGGGCCGCTTTATTTCGCCCCAAACCGAGGTGACGCTTAACGTGGAAGAGAGCCGGCTGGGGCAGGTGAAAAAAGGCCAGCCCGTGGGCCTGCGCGTCAGCGCCTACCCCGGCGTCGATTTTCCGGCGGTGGTCACCAACGTGGCCCCCATCGCCGATAGTAAAAGCCACACGTTTAAAGTGACCGTTACCCCGCTGGACGAGAAAAGCCTGCTGCACGGCGGCATGTTTGCCGATGTCAAACTGCTGGCCGAGGAAAAAACCAATACCCTGCTGGTGCCGCTGCCGGCGGTGACGCAGGTTGATGGCCAGCCGGCGGTATTTGTGATTAACGCCGAGGGCGTGGCCGAACAGCGCCCCGTGACCACCGGCCTGTCTACCGACAGCCAGATTGAAATTATCTCCGGCCTCAAAGCCGGCGACAGCGTGGTCATCGCCGGCCAATCAAACCTGACCGACGGCGCGGTGGTTAACGTGGTGCCAAATCTGTAAGACGTGTTGCGTGTTGCGTGGGTATCAAACGGAACACGGAACACGTCTTACGTTTCACATAAGCCACAACTCACCAATCGTAAATCCAAAATCGTAAATCGGAAATCATTATGGGACTCACCAACCTTTCTATCAAACGCCCGCTGACAATGCTCATGATCATCCTTGCTTTTGTGGTGATGGGTTACCGGGCCATGACCATGCTCTCCATTGACCGCATGCCCAAAGCCGACATCCCCTACGTCAGCGTGGTCACCATTTTCCCCGGCGCGTCGCCGGACGACGTTTCCAGCCTCATCATTGAGCCAATTGAAGACGCCGTGGCCGGCATTGCCGGCATCGACGAGATTACCAGCCAGGCCAACGAAAACTACGGCTACGTGGTCATCGAATTTAAAGAAGGCGTCAACGGCGACCAGGCTGCCATCGATGTTTCCCGGCAGGTGAATGCCATCCGCGGCGACCTGCCGGCGGAGGCCGAAGAGCCGACCATTGTTAAGGCCGACATCAACGCCACGCCGATTATGCAGATTGTGCTCAGCGGGCCGCAGGGCAGCGACGCGCTGTACAACATTGCCAGCGGCAAGCTGAAAGACCGGCTGCAAGCCATCAACGGTGTGGCCTCGGTGAGCGTGGCCGGCGGGCGAGAGCGCCAGGTGCAGGTGTACGCCGACCCGACCAAGCTGGCCGCGTACGGCCTGCCGGTGGAATATGTGGCCCAGGCGCTGCAGCAGGAAAACGTCACCTTCCCCGTTGGCTCCATTGACCAGGGGGTGCAAAAAAATTCCGTCCGCTCGGTGGGCGAGTTTGCCAGCCTGAGCGACATTGAAAATATTGTCGTGGCCGGCGGGCCGAGCCTGCTCTACCAGATTCCGCTGCCGGCCATCCCGGAGGATTTGGCCGCGCAGCTCCCCACCGACCTGCTTGAAAGCGGCGGCAACGTTTATCTCAAAGACGTGGCCACGGTGCAGGACAGCTTTGAAGACGCCAGCCGCATGGTGCGCTTTAACGGGCAGGCAGCGGTGCTGGTGACCATTGTTAAAACCAGCGACGCCAACGCCATTGACGTGGCCGACGCGGTGCGCGCCGCCGTCGATGACTTCCGGCCCAACCTGCCGGCCAGCGCCAGCCTCAGCATCGCCATCGATGACACTGCCTTCACCCGCGAGTCGGTTACGGCGGTGCAGGAAGACCTGCTGCTGGCCATTATCATCACCGGCATTGTGATGCTGCTCTTTTTGCACACCATCACCAGCAGCGTCATTGTAATGCTGTCTGTGCCCACCTCAATGATTGCCACCTTTTTGATTATGTGGTGGCAGGGCTTTAGCCTGAATACCGTAACCCTGATGGCGCTGACGGTGGCCATCGGCATTTTGGTGGACGACTCCATTGTGGTGCTGGAAAACACCGAGCGCCACCTGAAAATGGGCAAATCGCCGGCAGACGCCGCCATTGAAGGCCGGGCCGAAATTGGGATGGCTGCCATCACCATTACCGCGGTGATTGTGGTGGTTTACCTGCCGGTGGCCTTTATGAGCGGCATCATCGGCCAGATGTTTTTTAGCTACGGCATTACCATCGCCGCCGCCACCATTTTCTCGCTGCTGATTTCTTTTACGCTCACGCCGATGCTGGCCGCGCGCTGGCTCAAAGCCGAAGCCGCCGAGCGCCGCCCGCCCACCGGCCTGGCTAAAGTTGCGGCGCTGCTGTTTAGCCCGGTGAGCTGGCTGTGGCAGCGATTTATCCGCCTGTGGGAAGCCCTGTTTGACGGGCTGGCCGGCCTGTACGCCGCCATTTTGCGCGCCACGCTGGCCAATCCCTTTACCCAGTTGCTGGCCGTGCTGATAGCCGCCGGGGCGCTGGTTGCCGGTATCTGGCTGGTGGTTGGCGGGGTAGTTGGCGCGGAGTTTTTGCCGCAGGAAGACGATGGCCGCATCACCGTGGGCATCGAAATGCCTGCCGGCAGCAATCTGGCCGCCACCGACCGGGCCGCCCGCCGCGCCGAGCAGCTCATCCGCGCCGAAGTGCCGGAAACGGCGATGATCATCACCCAGGTGGGCACCAAAGCCGGCAACGCGCTGCTGGCCGATAGCGCCAGCGCCAACAACGCCGTGCTCACCGTGCGGCTGGTGGATAAAAATGACCGCAGCCGCAGCACCAGCGCGGTAGTCCGCGCCCTGCGCCCGGTGGTCCAGCAAATCCCCGACGCTACCGTGTCGCTGCTGCTGAACACCGCCGTTTCCGGCCTGACCAACGATATTCAGGTGCGGCTGTACGGGCCAGACCAGGAAAAGCTCATCGATTTGGCCCAGCAGGCCGAGGCCGTGATCCGCACCGTGCCGGGCGCTGCCGACATCCGCAACAGCGGCGCGGACCGCTCGCCGGAAACGCGGCTGGTCATCGACCGCCGCCGGGCCAAAGATTTGGGGCTGTCGCCGGCTGCCATTGCCCGCACGCTGCGCATCGCCGTGAACGGGGCGGAAATGGGCACGGTCAAACTGGATGAGCAGGGCGATGACCTTGACCTGATTTTGCGCATGCCCGCCGAGGCCCGCGCCAACCCGCGCCAACTGCTGCACCTGCCGCTGGCTTACCTGGCCAACGAGCGGGTAACGCTGGGGCAGGTGGCCAGCGTGGAGGAGACGCGCGCGCCGGCCAGCATCAGCCGGGCGGGCCGCCAGCCGGAGCTGACGATCATTGCCGGGGCCAGCGGGCGCGGTTCCGCCGACGTGGCCAACGACATCGAGCAGGCGCTCAAGGCCAGCATCGATTTTCCCGCCGGGTACGGCTTTGATTTTGCCGGCCAAACCGACATCCAGCGCGACTCGTTTACCCAGTTGTCGGGGGCGCTGCTGCTGTCCATTTTGCTGATTTACATGCTGCTGGTGGCGCAGTACCAAAACTGGCTGCACCCGCTGGCCATTATGTTTGCCCTGCCGGTAACGCTGGTGGGCGCGTTTGGCGGGCTGTGGCTCACCGGCAACACGCTCAACGTGATGTCGCTGCTGGGCATTATTATGCTGGCCGGGATTGTGGTTAAAAACGCCATTCTGCTGGTCGATTTTACCAACATTTTGCGTTTTGAGCGTGGGTTCAGCCGCCGCGAGGCGCTGATCGAGGCCGGGCGGCTGCGGCTGCGCCCCATTCTGATGACAACCTTTGCCATTGTGTTTGCCCTGCTGCCGCTGCTGTTTGGCCAAGGCGCGGGCGCGGAACTGCGTGCCCCGCTGGCGGCGGTGGTCATCGGCGGCAACGTGTCGAGCACGCTGCTGACGCTGATTCTGGTGCCGGTGGTTTACAACTTCTTTGATTGGGGTGGCAGCCGGATAACCGCGCGGGCCGGCAAAGTGATGGGCCGCGAGGCGGACTCCGCCGCCGCGGAACCGCAAACTGTG
>CAYOXS010000111.1:4271-16155 GCA_964407935.1 uncultured Caldilineaceae bacterium | reverse complement strand
CCGGGCGCGGCGCGGGTCGATATGACGCTACTGGCCAGCCGCGTGGCCTGGGACGAACGGTTTGAGTCGGTGGCCTTTGAGCGCAAAGAAGGCGAGCAGGAAGTGCGCAGCTACGCCCTGCCGCCGGCCAAAGTTCGGCCGCTGACCAGCGATTTGCAAGCCGCTTTTTTTGACACCCTCGATTTTATTGCCGCCAAATTTGGCCACTGGAAAAAAGCAACCCACTGGAAACAACACCAGCCGGAAATCATCGAGGCGTTGTTTGACCCCGACCGCCGGGCCAACCTGCTCGCTGCCGGGCTGGCCGCCCCGGAACTGATCTACGAGCGCACCTACACTGCCTTTGGCCAGGAACTCGCCGAAGAGGTGGAGGTCTACGGGGTGGAGCAGGTGGACGAGAATGTCGGCTCAACAGGTGAAAAAACACAAATGAAAACCATCGAAGTGGATGCGTTGAACGGGCTAAAACCGGAATTCCAGCCAGTTATATTTGACGCTATGAAAAATTGCAGTAATCACGAGCGATTGCTGGTTTGCCTCTATTTCCTGTCCGAACTGCCCGATGAAGTTCGCACTTTGGACGTGATTGAAACCAACCTGCGCCAAATTTTCCCGCCATCTCTGGGCGAAGGTAATCTGCCGGATGACTATACCAATTTCCAGGCTTCGGCTATCAGAGGGTACTTGGGTGATTACGACCGTCGAACACAAAAAAGAGGCATACCGCAAGACGAACGGTTGTGGGTAACTTTTGGCCGGGGTTTGTGGCGCAACACGGATTTGGGTAACGAACGCGCCATCGAGATACTGCGTCGGGAAGGAATACGGATCGGGTTTTCCTCGACACCCATAATCCAGGTCAACTCACCCAACCCACCTAACCCACCTCACTCACCCAACCCCCCACTCCCCCTCGCCGAGATTGCCGCCGAAACCGGCTTCGATGAGGCCGAACTGGCGCGCTGGGTGCGGGCCATCGAGCGAAAAAAACAGGCGGTGCTGTACGGCCCGCCCGGCACCGGCAAAACCTTTGTGGCCCAAAAACTGGCCGATCACCTCATTGGCGGCGGCGATGGTTTTGCCGAGCTGGTGCAGTTTCATCCGGCCTACGCCTACGAGGATTTTGTGCAGGGCATCCGGCCCGACAGTAGCGGCGGCCAGTTGCGTTACCCGCTGGTCAAAGGCCGATTTCTGGATTTTTGCGAGCGCGCCGCCCGCCGCCGCGATATCTGCGTGCTGATCATCGACGAGATCAACCGGGCCAATCTGGCCCGCGTTTTTGGCGAGTTGATGTTTCTGCTGGAATATCGCGACCGGTCTGTGCCGCTGGCCGGCGGCGGCGAACTGCGGATTCCGGCCAACGTGCGGCTCATCGGCACCATGAACACCGCTGATCGCTCCATTGCGCTGGTTGATCATGCGCTGCGCCGTCGCTTCGCTTTTATCGCCCTGCAGCCCAATTTTGAGGCGCTGCGCCGCTTTCACCAGTCCACCGGCTTTTCCGTCGAGCCGCTCATTGCCACCCTCACCGAACTCAACCGCGCCATCGACAACCCCGACTACGCCATCGGCATTTCGTTTTTTCTGCGCGCCGATCTGGCCGATCACCTGGCCGACATCTGGCAGATGGAAATTGAGCCGTATCTGGACGAGTACTTTTTTAACCAGCCTGGCGAAGTGGACGCCTTTCGCTGGGATAAGTTGCGCGCCCGGTTTGAGCCGTGACCCAACCCACCGTAATTTCGCTCACCGAATATCAGCCGCGCGAGTTTGCGGCAGCGGCCATCGCGCCGGCGCTGGGCGAGGCGCTCTGGCGCAATTTTGGCCGGCAGGTGGTGGTCGAGTTCCCCTCGCCCAAAACGGCCCGGCGCTGGCGGCTCACCGGGCAGGGTTGGGTCGGCTACATCCCGCTCTCGCCGCAATTGCACCTGCTGCTCCAGCCCAAAGCGCCGCTGGCCAACCTGTTTGGCATGCTGGAATACGCCTACCGGCTCAATTTGCAGACGCTGCCCGGCCTGATGCAGTCGGAATCGCTGCCGGAGTTTTTTGAGCGACTGGCCCACGTGCTGGCCCGGCGCGTGCTCGACCGGTTGCGGCAGGGGTTGTATCGGGCCTACCTGCCCCGGCAGGAACGGCTGGCGGTGGTGCGCGGCCGGCTCGATGGGCCGCAGGTGGCCCGCGCGCCGTGGTCGGTTGCGCTGCCCTGTCAATTTGAGGAACACACCGCCGACGTGGCCGACAACCAGATTTTGCTCTACACGCTGTGGCTGCTGGCGCGGGTGGTGCAGCGCGCTGACGTGCGCCGCACGATTTTGCAGGCGGTGCGGGCGCTGCATGGGCCGGTCTCACTGCGGCCGGTTTCTGCCGCCGAGTGCGTTGGCCGGCTGTACCATCGCCTCAACGAGGATTATCAACCGCTGCACGCACTGTGCCGCTTTTTTCTGGAGCAGCTTGGCCCCGGCCATCGCCCCGGCGACCGCCACATGCTGCCCTTTTTGGTGGATATGGCCCGGCTGTTTGAGCTGTTTGTCGCCGCCTGGCTGGGCGATCACCTGCCGCCGCCGTGGCGCATCAAGCCGCAGGAGCGGGTCAGCCTGGGGCCGGCGGGCGCCGTTCAGTTTCAAATCGATCTGGTGCTGTATGATGCGGCTACCGGCCAGCCCCGAGCCGTGCTCGATACCAAATACAAGCTGGCCGATAAGCCATCGAACCCGGATATTTACCAGATTGTAGCTTACGCCAAAGCCAAACAGGTGCGCGAGGCGCTGCTGGTGTATCCCGCGCCGCTGGCCCAGCCGCTCGATGCCCTTTGGGACGACATTAGGGTGCGGAGTGTGGTATTTGATACCGGGGCGGCGCTGGCCGCGGCCGGGCAATTGTTTTTGGCGCAGGTTATGTTTGCCTAGCGCCGGTTTGCGGGTAAAATTTAGTCCCAATCTTTATGTGTTTAAGGTGACTGTGGCCGGTTATTCCAAACGTTCGCTGGTGCAGAAGCTGGGTATCAAACCCGGCGACAAAATCTGCATTATCCATCCCCCCGATAGGTACGACCAGACTCTGGGCCAGCTCCCGCCGGCAGCCACAGCGGTTGAGCTGTCGGCCGGCGAGTTGAATTTTGTGCAGTTTTTTACCGCCAGCCGGGCCGAGCTGGCCGCCGAGTTTGACCGGCTCAAGCAGGCGATTACGCCCAATGGGATGGTCTGGATTTCGTGGCCCAAAAAAGCTTCAAAAATGCCAACTGACCTGACCGAAGATGTTGTGCGCGATATCGGCCTGCGGCGCGGGCTGGTGGATGTGAAAGTCTGCGCGGTTGACGACATCTGGTCGGGCTTAAAATTTGTCTATCGACTCGAGGACAGACCATGACATCTGCAATTACCCAGGTTACCGGGTTCAGGGCGGTGGGCGTTACCTGCGGCCTCAAGCAATCCGGCAACCCCGATCTGACGCTGGTTTTAAGTGATGGCCCATGCACCGCCGCCGCCGTGTTTACCACCAATGCGTTCAAAGCCGCGCCGGTGCTGTATGATATGGCCTTGCTGGAGCGAGCCGGCGGCATGCGCGGCGTGGTCATTAACGCCGGCAACGCCAACGCGGTCACCGGCCAGCAGGGGTTGCGCGACGCCGAGCAGATGGCCCGGCTCACCGAACAGGCCTGCCACCTCCCCGCCGATTCCGTGTTTGTAATGAGCACCGGCGTGATTGGCGAGCCGATGCCCATGCACAAACTGGAGCGCGGTATCGCGCTGGCGGCGCGGGCCATCGCCACCCCCGCCGGCGAGCAGGGGCAGGACGCCGCCCGGGCCATTATGACCACCGACACCGTATCCAAAGAAGCTTTTTTGCAGACTACTGTTAGCGGGCAGGCGGTGCGGCTGGGCGGCATGGCCAAAGGCAGCGGCATGATTCATCCCAACATGGCCACCATGCTGGCTGTGGTTGTGACCGATGCCAATGTTGCGCCGGCCGCGTTGCAGGCGGCGCTGCGACAGGCCGCCGATGCCTCGTTTAACCGGGTGTCGGTGGATGGCGACACCAGCACCAACGATACCCTGCTGCTGCTGGCTTCGGGGCAGGCCGGCAACCCGGCCATTGAGCCTGACTCAGCGGCGTTTGGCCAGTTTGTAGCGGCGCTCACCCAACTCTGCATCAAGCTGGCCCGCATGATCGCCCGCGATGGCGAGGGCGCGACCAAACTCATCGAAATTACCGTGAGCGGCGCGGCCACCGAAGCCGAAGCCGACCGCGCCGCCAAAACCGTAGCCACTTCGCCGCTGGTCAAAACCGCGCTCTTTGGCAACGATCCCAACTGGGGCCGGGTGCTGGCGGCTGTTGGCCGCAGCAACGTGCAGGTTAACCCAACGGCGGTGTCGCTATGGCTGGGCGATTTTCTTTTGCTCAGCGCCGGCGAGCCGCAGCCGTTTGATGCCGTTGCCGCCAGCCAGTGGTTAGCCAGCGCAAATGAGGTCAAACTGCGGGCGCAATTGGGCGTCGGGCAGGCCCAGGCTACAGTCTGGACGTGCGATCTTTCTTACAAATATGTGGAGATCAACGCCGAATATCATACTTAGGGCCAACAGGACACTAAGCCTATTGCCATTTAATATTCGGCGTGTTAACTTAATTTAAAATTGCCGGCAGAGGGATGTTTTTACTGGCTTGCACCATCGCAGTTAGTGACTACAATAGTAGTAGAAGAGCAGCACTCGCCTGAATACACTACAGACTCAAGAGGAATATTATGCTGCTGAAATTTTGGGGCACACGCGGCTCCATTCCAGCACCAATCCGCCCGGATCAAGTTGAACAGAAATTAGTCTCGGCGCTGCTTGCTGCGGGTGAACAGGGAATCGATTTAACGGATCGCGCGCAGGTTCTGGAATTTGTGGCCGGCCTGACGCTGAATGGCAGTACCGTTGGCGGCAACACAACCTGTATCACCATTGAAATTAACGACAAATTATTTATTTTTGATGCCGGCTCCGGCATGCGCGAACTGGGCAATTATTTAATGAGCGCCGCCGATGATAAGGCCAAACAGTGGGGCTTTCATCGCGGTAAAGGCCACGCTTATCTGTTTTTTACCCACACCCACTGGGACCATATTCAGGGGCTGCCATTTTTCAATCCTATCCACGTGCCGGGTAATGTGTTTGATGTTTATCACGTGCATGATCACGTTCCGGACTCGCTGGCCCGGCAAATGGCTGCGCCTTTTTTCCCGCTGCAATTTGAACAAATTAACGCCACGCTCAATTTTCACCAGTTGCAGGCCGATGAGCGAATTAAAGTTGGCGACGCCATTGTGACCAACACCGAACTCAAACATCCCGGCAGCGCCTACGCCTACCGCATTGAGGCCGATAACGCCATCGCCATTATTGCCACCGACGCCGAATACCAGAGTCTGGACAACACCGACACGCTCAAGTACCGCAATTTTTACGCCAACGCCGATGCGCTGGTGTTTGACGCCATGTTCTCGGTGCGCGAGTCGTTTGTAAAAGAAGATTGGGGCCACAGTTCGGCCCTCATCGGCGCGGATATGGCCAGCGAGGCCAATGTTAAACGCTTGCTGTTGTTCCACCACGACCCCTCCTCCACCGACACCGAAATTGACCAGATTTTGCGGCAAACTGAAGAATATCTGGAGCGACAGGGCAAATTTCTGGAAGTGATTGTCGCTGCCGAGGGGTTGGAGCTGGATTTGCACAACCCCACCATCACCTCTGATTTTCACATTAAAGACCGGCTGGAAAAAGGCATCATTTTTATTACCCTGTCCGGCAAGTTTGGCGGGCAGGCCACCGAACGCTTCAGAAAGCATCTGGCCCACAGCCTGCGCAGCCACAAATCAGACAAAGTGATTTTGCACATGGAAGACGTGCAGGAAATGCAGATGGCCGGCATCCGGGCGCTGGTTGATGCCCGGCGCAACGTGATGGGGCTGGCCCTGGTCGGCATCCCAGAAAACGTTTACCGCGTCATCGAACTTTCCGGCACCACCGATTTCTTTGCCATTTACAGCGACGAAGAAACCGCGATGGCCGCGCTCAATTCCCACTGAGCCGCCACTCTCTTGCCCTCACAAAATTAGCCCAAACCTGCGGTTGTCACTAAAATAGTGGCCATTATGGTCAAGAACAGGCAATCACCGCGCGGAAAATTTACGCACGCGGGCTTTGTGGTCGTTTTGCTCATTTTTCTGGCGCTGGCGATTGGGCATAGTTTGGTCGCGCCCATAACCCAGGGCGAAGACGAGCTGGCCCACTATCGTTACATCAGCTTTATTGCCCAAACCGGCCGCCTGCCCGCCACCCCCGCCGAACGCCAGCAGGCCTGGTACCGCGCCGATTGGCCACCGCTGTATCACCTGCTCGTTGGCTGGGCCGTCAGCCCGCTCGATACCAGCCGCCCCCACCTCAAAGACGTGGGCGAATCGCCGCGCCGCCGGTTGGTGGGTGAAATCTTCTATCCCCGCCTTATCATTTACACCGAAGACGCCAACTGGCCCTGGCAGGACGGCATTTTGGCCTGGCATATTGGCCGTTTTATGTCGATTGTCTTTGCCGCCGGGGGGCTGCTGTTTACCTACCTGACCGTGCTGGAGTTGAGCCGTAGCGCTGTTTTTTCACCCCTGCCTCCTCGCCTTCGCCTCCTTGCCCCCCTGCTTGTGACCGCGCTGCTGGCTTTTACGCCCCGTTTTGTGTTTACTTCGGCTATGCTGGGCGATGACAGCCTGTTTATTTTGCTGTCGGCGGCGTTCATCTGGCTGCTGCTCCGCGCCTTGCGCGGCCACAATCACTGGTGGCTCGATGCGACGCTGGGGCTGCTGCTGGGGCTGTCGATTGCCACCAAGTACAGCACCGGCCTGCTGCCGCTGGCGCTGCTGCCGCTGGCCTGGGTTCGAACCAAACGGGCCGGCTGGCGCTGGCCGCGGGCGGTGGCCCGGCTGCTGCTGAGCTGGCTGTTTGTGCTGTTGGGCGCAAGCTGGTGGTTTGGCTGGATTGGCTACCATTTCAACACCGTTCAGCGCGATGGCTGGTTTTTTGGCCTGCTCAGCCCGCTGTTGGCCAGCGGCCCGGACGTGAGCATGCGCCGCGTTTTTTCGTTTTTTGGCGGCAGCGATTTTAGCGGTCCGCTGCGCCCCGGCGCGGTAGCCGAAGGCACCTTTGCCGGCTGGTGGGCCTACCTGTTCCACACCTTTTGGGGCGTGCCGGTGCTGGAACACGATCCGCTCTGGCCGTGGGCCTATCTGCTGTTGTTGCTGTTTTGTCTGCTGGCGCTGGCCGGCCTGTGGCGCATTTGGCGCGCCGCCGATCCCGCCACGCGCCTCACGCTCGGCGTGTTGGCAGTGATTGTGCTGTTGCTGCTGCCGTTTCCGGTGCTGCGCTTCTTTCTCACCTACAATATTCTGGAAACCGGCCAGGGCCGGCACATCCTCTACCCGGCGGCGCAGACCATCCCCATTTTGCTGGCGCTCGGCTGGCTGCAAATCGGCGCGTGGGCGAATGAGCGAGTCAGCGGCAGCGCGAGCCAGCGAAAAAGCGAGTCAATGACCCAACCCGCAACCCGCAACCCGCAACCCGCAACCCGCCTCACCCCTCACTCCCCACTCCCCACCCGCTATTTGCTGTTCGCTATTGCCCCGGCCCTCATCCTGCTGTTTTGGTCAATCTGGCAACTGGCCTACATGGCCCGCACCTATCCCGCGCCGCTGCCGGTGCAGACCAGCACCTTCGCCGCCGCCAGCATCCCGCAGCCGCTCAAACACCAGTTCACCGACCAGATTGAATTTCTGGGCTACGATTTTCAGCCCAACCCCGGGCAGGCCATTATCAATTTGACGCTCTTTTGGCGGGTGCTGGCTCCGGTAGATGAAAATTACCGGGTGCAGGTGCAGTTGCTCGATCCCGGCGGCCAGCCCCATTTCACCTGGCTCAGCCACCCGCTCACCGGCCGCTACCCCACCCGCGCCTGGGACCCCGGCGACGTTGTCCGCGATGTGCTGCCGCTGCCGCTGGCCGCGGTGCCGGCCAACACTTACCAGATTCAGCTCAACCTGCTGCACGAGGCCGACCCCGACCCGGTGACCGCCGGCCCGCTGTCGCTCATTCAGTTTGATCTGGGCCGGCAGCAGCCGATCGCCGGCGCGGACTCGCTGGGTGACTGGTCGTATCGCCTCTGGCTCGATGGCTCTCCGGCCCGCGCCCGGCAAACTATCGCGCTGTCATTCCAAAATCCAACATCCAACCTCGATAATCCAAAATGGACGCTGCTTGGCCCCGATAACCGCGTTCATTCGCCCGTGGCCGTGAGTGATGCCACCGCCATTTTTATAGTTGGCCCGGAGTGGCGCGGCGGCGATTATCGCCTCACCTCGCCCGATGGCCGTACCACCGATCAACCGGTGCTGGCCGTTGCCGCGCCGGAGCGGCTGTTCGATCTGCCGTCCGAGCTGGTAATCCGGCCGGGCTGGACGCCGGTCAACGCTAACTTCGCCAATCAAATTGAATTGATCGGTTATGCCCTGCCGCAGCGCCGCACTGAACCGGGCGGCGGGTTGCCGCTAACGCTGGCCTGGCGCAGTCTGGCCCCGGTGCAGCCCGATGCCGTCACTTTTGCCGTGCTGCTCGATGCGGCCGGGCAGCCGTTTGGCAGCGCCGACCGCTACGCCGCCGGTTTCAACAGTCCCATACTGTGGGCCATCGGCGAGGTGGTGCTCGATGAGTTTGTGCTGCCGGTGCAGCTCGACGCCCCGCCCGGCGTGTACGCCATCCACGTGGGGCTGTACACCAAGCAGGCCGATGGCTCGCTCAGCTACCTGCCGCTGGTCACAGATGGCCAGCCCACCGACACCACCGCGGTCGTTGCCGGGCCGGTAAAAATTGGCGGCCCGCCGCCGGGCGCAGTGACGGCCAACCCGCAGCCGCAGCACGCCGTCAACCAAACGCTCGGCGAGCAAATTACGCTGTTGGGGTATTCTCTCAATCAGGAGTCAGGAGTCAGGAGTCAGGAGTCAGGGGGGAATAGCAACTCGCCGAACTCACCCAACTCACTCACCCTCAAACTTTACTGGCGCGCCGAATCCATTCCTGCCGCCGATTACACCACCTTTGTCCATTTGCGCAACGCCAACGGGCAGACCGTGGCCCAAAAAGACCAGCCGCCTGGCGGCGGTCGCTACCCCACCAGCCTGTGGGAACCGGGGGAAATCATCGCCGATGAAATTGACGTGCCGCTGCCGCCGGATTTGCCGCCGGGCCGGTACACGCCCGTCATCGGCCTGTACGATTTTACCACCGGCCAGCGGCTGCCCGTGCCCGGTAACCCGGCCAACGAAATCGCGCTGGAGCAATTAACAATGACGAATGACGAATGACGAATGACCAATGACCACTCATAAACTCGCCGCCCGTCACTCGCTACCCGCCTCATTTTTGGCGCGACACTGGCGGCTGGCGGCCATCCTGTTGATCTATTTGCTGGCCGCCACGGCGCACAGCCTCATCGCCCCGCTGACCGTGGGCAACGATGAGTACGCCCATTTTTTGTACGCCCGTTTCATCGCCGAGCACGGCCGCCTGCCGGTAACGCTCGCCGAGCGGGCTGAAGCCGGTTACAAATCCGACGCGCCGCCGCTGTACCACCTTGTTGTTGCCTGGGCCACGGCCGGGGTTGAGCCAACGCCCCGGCTGCGGCTGCTCGATAGCCCGCGCCGCCATTTGGCCGATAATCTCACCAACCCGTATGCGCTGGTTCATACCGCGGTTGAGTTTTGGCCCTATCACGGCGAAGTTTTGTGGTGGCATCTGGGCCGGGGGCTGTCGATTCTGTTTGGAGCGGTATTGATCGGGCTGGCTTATGTTACGGCTCGGCAGGTTTTCACTGCCGGCTGGCGGTTGCCAACTCTGGCCGCGGCGCTGGCAGCGTTTATCCCGGCGGTGATATTTCATAGTTCCGTTCTCAGTTACGAAAGTTTTAGCGCCTCGCTCACCGCCCTGTTTTTGTTGCTGGCCATAAAAGCTATTGACCGGCCACAACAGTGGCGCTGGTGGCTGGGCATGGGACTTGCGGCCGGTTTGGCGGTGACCGTTAAATACAGCGCTGTTTTGCTGCCGCTGGAAGTGCTGTTTGTTGGCTGGCTGGTCTGGCAGCGAATCGCTGCTGCCCGATCAATTGGTTTTGTGGCCGGGCGCGTCGGCGCCGCCGGGCTGCTAATGTTAGTCGCTGTGAGCTGGTGGTTTGGCTTTGTGATTCTGCAATTCAATACCGTCGCCGCGCAGGGGCCGGTGGTCGGCATTTTGCAGCCGCTGCTGGTGGGCGATGCCAGCGATACGACCTCGGTGTCTGTAGCCGGTTTTCTGTTTGGCAGCGATTCCGTCACGGTTGCGGCCCGGCCGCCGCTGCCCAGAAATTATCCCCAGCTTCTGCAACTGCTGCTTAATTCATTTTGGGCGGCTCCGGTGGCCGGCGATTTTGTGGGGTCGCCGTGGCTGGCGCTGGCATTCACCGGGCTGGCGCTGCTGGCGCTCGCGGGACTCTGGCGGGTTTGGCGGCATGCCGGCCAGCAAAGCCGGGCGATTTTGTTGTTGCTGGTCTTCCATTCAACTCTGATTTTGCCGCTGTTGCTGGTGCGCGGGGCGCTATCATTTGATCCCCGCGAAGCCTTGCAGGGCCGGCATATTTTGCTGCCGGCGGCCACAGCCATCCCGCTGCTGCTGGTGTGGGGCTGGCGGCGCTGGTCGCGCCGGTTGGGACCGGTGGTGGTGGCCGGGCTGCTGCTGTGGAGCGTGATCGGGCAGGTGGGCTGGGCGGCGCTGGCCTATCCCGGCCCGCTGCCGGTGTGGACGGCGGCCCATCCCCCGGCCGGTTTGCCGCGCTCGGAACTGGCTACCCCGGTCGATGGGCTGCGGCTGCTGGCTGCGGACTGGCAGCCGGCGGCGGCCAAACCGGCGCTGGCCGTCACCCTGTGGTGGCAGGCCGAGGCGTGGCAGCCGGAAGATGTCCGGGTCGAGCTGACTCTGCTTGATGCCGCCGGCCAGCCGGTCACATTTAGCGCCGGCCAGCCGCTGAACGGCCGCTACCCCACCCGCGCCTGGGAGCCGGGCGATATTGTCCGCGACGACCATTTTCTGCCGCTCACCCAGCCGCTGCCCGCCGGCAGCCGGCTGCGCCTGCAACTGCTCAGCCACGCCGCTGAACCGCTTGGCCAGCCGGTTGATTTGGGCGAAGTTACCCCATCCGGCGAACCGGCTGCCGCCGCCGACCCGTGCGCCGTGTGGCGCGGTGGCCAGCCCACTCGCGGCGGCCCGCTGCACCAACCGCTGCGGCAGCGCGAAACATTTGCCGTGGTCAGCGCCGGCCAGCCGCTGTTGCAATTGGCCAATGGTGAGGCCGCGCCGTGGCGGACGGTGGGTAATGTACATGTTTTTGAGGTGCAGCCGGATTGGGGTAATAGTGGCCAGTTACGGGTCGATGGCCGGGACTGCGGCCAGCTAGCCTTCGATTTGCCGCCGCGCAGTTTTACCGCGCCGGAAATTTCGCAGCCGGTAACGGCCAATTTCAACAACCAGATTTTGCTGCTGGGCTTCGATCTGCCCACCCGGCGCATCGACCCCGGCCAGCGGCTGCCGCTGACCCTTTACTGGCAGGCGCTGGCCACGATGGGCGAGGATTATCAAATGTTTGATAACCTGCTCGATGCCGGGCAGCGGCGTTGGGGCGGCTATGATCGCCGGGCCAAAGATGGCTACAGCACCCTCCTGTGGGCGCCCGGCGAGGTGATCACCGACGCTTTTGGTGTGCCGGTTGATCCCGCCGCGCCGCCGGGCGTGTACACCATCGATTTGGGCTGGTACCGCGACACGCCGCAGGGCGCGCT
>CAYOXS010000111.1:0-4171 GCA_964407935.1 uncultured Caldilineaceae bacterium | reverse complement strand
CGGGCGTGTACACCATCGATTTGGGCTGGTACCGCGACACGCCGCAGGGCGCGCTTTCGCTGCCGCTGCTGGCTGATGGCCAGCCCACCGGCCAAACCGGGGTGCGGCTCGGCCCAATCAAAGTGGGCGGCCCGCCGCCAGAGGTCATCGCCGCCAACCCGCAGCCGCAGCATGTGGTCAATCAGGCTTTTGGCGGGCAAATCACGTTGCTGGGGTATTCTCTCAATCAGGAGTCAGGAGTCGGGAGTCAGGAGTCAGGGGGGAGCGGCAACTCACCCAACCCACCAAACTCACTCACTCTCAAACTTTACTGGCGCGCCGACTCTACCCCCGCCGCCGATTACACTACGTTTTTGCATCTGCGCGATGCCGACGGCCAGACCGTGGCTCAAAAAGATCAGCCGCCCGCCGCCGGGCGATATCCCACTTCGTTGTGGGATGCCGGCGAAGTGGTTGTCGATGAGCTGGTATTGCCGCTTGACCAGCTTCCGCCGGGCGAGTACACTCCGGTGGTTGGCCTGTATGAGCTGTCGAGCGGCGCGCGGCTGGCAACGCCCGGCCAGCCGGCCAATGAAATCGCGCTGGAGCAATTATCAATTACCAATGAGCAATGAACAATTATCAATTACCAATGACCAATGACCAATTATCAATGGGCAATGAACTAATGGGGATTGCGATCAGCGGGTAACGGGCGGCCAATAACCAATGACGAATGACCAATGACGAATGACCGGCGACGATTAAACCTGTTTTCGCCCCATCTGGCGCTGCTGGGCATTATTTTGCTGGCCTTTTTTTTGCGGGTGTGGCAGTTACCGCAGGTGCCGCCCGGCCTGTGGTACGATGAAGCCTACAACGCGCTCGATGCCGAATGGATGGCCAAAACCGGCCAGATTCAGCCGTTTGTGGTGGGCAACAACGGCCGCGAGGCGCTGCTGCACCTGCTGCTGATGCTTTCGATTTCCGTATTGGGGCCAACACCGTTTGCCGTGCGGCTGGTGGCCAGCCTGGCCGGGGTACTGACCGTGCCGCTGATGGCTCGCTTTGCCGGGCTGTTTGTGCCGGAGCCTTCGCTGCGGCGCTGGTTTGGGCCGGCTGCGGCGGGCTGGCTGGCGGTCAGTTGGTGGCATCTGCAAAACAGCCGCTCCGGGCTGCGGCCGGTGCTGCTGCCGCTGCTGTTGTTGCCAGCTCTCTATTTTTTGCTGCGCGGCTACCAATCCATCCGCGCCGAACCGGCGTCTGGCTGCCAAAAAAGCTTCGGGCTGTTTGCCCTGGCTGGCCTGTTTTTTGGGGCGGCCCAGTACACCTACCTGCCGGCCCGGCTGCTGCCGCTGGTGATCGCGCTGCTGGCGCTGCTCTGGTCGCTGCTGTTGTGGCGGCAGGCCCGCGCCCGGCTGATCCCTTTTTGGCTGGAGTTGGCGCTAACCGGGCTGGCGGCGGCGCTGGTTTTTTTGCCGCTCGGGCTGTTTTATCTCGATAATCCAGCGGCCTTTTCCTCCCGCACCGGCGATGTATTTTTTGTGCCCAAAACGCTGGCGCAGGCGGCGGCGCACCTGCTCACCGCGATCAGCCTGTTTTTGGGCGCTGGCCACGAACTCTACCGCCACCACCTGCCGGGCCGGGCCATGCTCGGCTGGCTGGAAATCCCCCTGTTTTGGCTGGGCCTGATTTACCTGTTGCGCCCCGCCCGGCTCAAACGCCCCGAAACACAATTGCTGTTCATCGGCTTTGGCGTGCTGTGGCTGCCGGCGTTGCTGGCCTCGCCGCCGGTCCACAGTTTGCGGCCCATCGGCCTGCTGCCGTTATACATCGTCATTGTCACTTTGGGCACTTACCAACTGGCCCGCTGGCTGCTGCGGCTCACCCGCCGGGGATTGACTTTCAGCGCGCGCTATTTTGGGGTTGCTGCGGCGCTGTTGATTGGGCTGACCGGCGTGATCAACGGCTACGATTATTTCTGGCGTTGGGCCAACAACCCGGACGTTTATAAAGAATACAACACCCCACTCACCGAGGTGGTGGCCCAGATCATCGAGCTGACCCGCAGCCGGGACGTGATCATTCCGTTTTACCTGTACGCTCACCCCACCACCCGTTTTTTGCTGGGCGATGCCTTTACCGAGGTTGACGCGCTGCCCGCACCCGCCGGCCGGCCAACCAGCATCCTGCTGGTGCCGGAGCGATTTCAATTGCTGTACGTGGCCAACATTCCCGATTCGCCGGTGCTGGCGCTGCTCACCCGCGACGAAGCAGGCCGGGGGCAGGTGCTGGTTTCCCGCCTGCCCCGCGACGGCGAGCAGGAGCGGATTAACGCGGCGCTGGCCGCGGCCTACCCGCAGGCGCAGCCATTTGTCGACCGGTTGGGCCGGACGCTGGCCCAGTGGCTGCCGCTGCCCACGCCCACCCCCGCCGAGTTTACCGCTCTCTTCACCGACACCGCGCCGCGCCGGGCCATCAATTTAAACTGGGGCGACCAGTTGCAGCTCACCGGCTACGAGGTCTCGCCGGAGCTGGCCCGCCCCGGCCAGCCGCTCACCCTCAATTTGGTCTGGCGCAGCCTCACCGGCCAATCGTTTGACCAGCGCCTGTTTTTGCAGGTGGTCGATAGCGGCGGCAGCCCCATTACCCAGTGGGAGGGGCAGGCCGTGGCCGAGGATTTGTACCGCTGGCGGCCCGACGGCCGCTTGTCGAGCCAGCACACGCTCTGGCTTGGCCCCGAACTCCCGCCCGGACCTTATCTGGTGCGGCTGGGCTTTTTTGACCCCGATAGCGGTGCGCGACTGCCGCTGCGCCCGTCACCCAACCTGCCCGCCGCCGACGGCATCGATCAGGCGCAGGTGGGCCTGTTTTACGTATCGGCCGATGGCAGCGACCCCCGCCGGCCGGCTCAACCGCTCGATGCAACCTTTGGCGACGCAATTCGGCTCATCGGCGTGACTCTGCCGGATGTTCAGAGTCCAGAGTCCAGCGTCCAGAATCCGGAATCCGGAGTTGAGAGTCCAAAATCCAAAATGCCCGATACTGCGGGGCAGACTCTCCAAAATCCAAAATTAACTGTTGTGTTTCACTGGCAGGCCATCCACCCCACCGGCCGGCCGCAAACCGTTTTTCTGCAACTGCTCAACCAGAACGGCGAGGTGGTGAGCGGGTGGGACAGCCAGCCGTTCACCGGCCTGTACCCCACCAGTTTTTGGTCGCCCGGCGAGGTGGTGGTCGATGCCTTCCGCCTGCCCCTGCCGGAAGGCGGCCTGCCACCCGGCGATTACCGGCTCATCACCGGTTTTTACGATTTTCAGACCGGCCAGCGGCTGCCGGTTAGCGGCGGCGGCGATTTTGCCGGGCTGGCGGCGTTTACGGTGAAATAGCGGTTTGGCGTTGGGCGTGGTATAATTTGGCCTCTAATTTGACTGTAACCGGATAGGGTCGGCCTGGGCCGGCCTTTGTTGTGTCTGATGACTCACTCAGTAACTCGCCCCAACTCAATCATCGAGCCGCTCAGCGTGGCGCTGCTGCTGGCGCTGTATGTGGCGCTGGCACTGGTTCACGCCACCCTGGCCCCGCTGACCACCGGCCCGGACGAGCTGCCCCACTACGAATACGCCAACTTCATCGCCGAACACGGCCGGCTGCCGCTCACACCCGCCGAACGCGGCCAGGCCGGCTACAAAAGCGACCAGCCGCCGCTCTATCACCTGCTGGCCGCGCTGCCAATGGGGCTGGCCAACACCGACGGCCCTTCGCTGCTCAAACGGGTGGGCGACAACCCGCGCCGCCAGCTCATCGAGCGCACCCGCCACGCCTGGGGGCTGTATAACACGCTCGATGAGCAGTGGCCCTATCGCGGCGAGGTGGTGCGCTGGCAAATTGGCCGCTGGGTAGCTATCTTTTTTGGCCTGCTGACGGTGCTGGTCACATACCGGCTGGCCCGCTGGTTCTTTGCCGGGCGCTGGCCGCTGGCGCTCGTTGCCGCGGCGGTGGTGGCGTTTATCCCGCGCTTTATCCTCACCGGCTCGATGCTCAATTACGAAACCACCCTCGCCTTTTTCGCCGCCCTCTTTTTGTGGCTGCTGGTGCGAATGGCGAACACTTGCGCCTGCGCGAAGTGCAGGTGTAGCGAATGGGCGAATGGGCGAATCGGCGAATCGGCAAATCACTCGTCACTCGTCAC
>CAYOXS010000110.1:15936-16174 GCA_964407935.1 uncultured Caldilineaceae bacterium | reverse complement strand
AAAAAAGCCACCCGTCGGAATCGAACCGACAACCTGCTCTTTACGAAAGAGCTGCTCTGCCGATTGAGCTAGGGTGGCACACGGTGCTGTCACAGCTAAATTGCATCGAGGATTATATCACTTACGGAATGAGTGTCAAACTTTGGGTAGACAGGGGGGAAATGGGGGCCCCCCCAGCCCCCCGGCCTGCGGCGCTTCTTCTACTGATAGGCCCGGTTGCCTATGGACAAGTCCCAAA
>CAYOXS010000110.1:5137-15926 GCA_964407935.1 uncultured Caldilineaceae bacterium | reverse complement strand
GGACAAACCCCCCGGCCGTTCGGCTGAGCTCACGACGAAGCCTGCGGCGCTTCTCCTAAAACTTCCAGCCACCGATAGGCCCGGTTGCCTATGGACAAGTCCCAAAAAATAAATATAATGCAGCCATGCCGGATCAATTTAGACACTTACGATTGAAATTCAGGCAACCAGTCCCCAACACACGTTTGGGGACTTTATTTTTTGGTCGGGAGGAGAACAATAAATGACCAAATACATTTTTTGTACTGGCGGAGTAGTATCATCATTGGGCAAAGGCGTGGCGGCGGCTTCGATTGGGCGCATCCTCAAAAGCCGCGGGCTGTCGGTAACGGTGCAAAAACTCGATCCGTACCTCAACGTCGATCCCGGCACCATGAGTCCCTACGAACACGGCGAGGTGTTTGTGCTGGAAGATGGCGCAGAAACCGACCTGGATTTGGGCGCGTACGAGCGCTTCATCGACGAAAACCTGTCGCGGCTGAGCAACCTGACCAGCGGCCAGGTGTACCAGGAGGTCATCAACCGCGAGCGGCGCGGCGATTACCTGGGCAAAACCATCCAGGTGATCCCCCACGTGACCAACCAGATCAAAGCCACCATTAACCGTGTGGCCCGTGAAACGCAGGCCGATGTGGTGATTGTTGAGGTCGGCGGTACGGTGGGTGATATCGAGGGGCTGCCGTTTTTGGAGGCGCTGCGCCAGATGCGCAAGGATGTGGGCCGCGAAAACACGCTGTACATCCACGTGACCCTGCTGCCCCACCTGGCCACCACCAACGAGCTGAAAACCAAACCCACCCAGCACAGTGTGCGCGAGCTGCGCGGCATCGGTATCCAGCCGGATATGATTATGTGCCGGGCCGATTTGCCGGTTACCGATGACCTGCGCGACAAAATTGCCCTGTTCTGCGATGTGGACCGGCAGGCGGTTATTCCACTGGAAACCGCCGAAACCATCTACGAAGTGCCGCTGGTGTTGGAACAGTACGGCGTGGCCGATTTCATCTGCGAGCGGATGGACATCGACTGCCGCCCGCCCAACCTGTCGGAGTGGGCGGATATGGTGGCGCACATCAAAAAGACCAAACCCTACAGCGTGAAAGTGGGCGTGGTGGGCAAATATGTTGAGTTGGAAGATGCCTACATCAGCGTGTACGAGGCGCTCAATCATGCCGCCACCCACCAGGACTGCGACCTGGAAATTGAGTGGATTTCGTCTGAGGATTTGGAGCGGATGCGCAACATCGAGCGGCTGGCCGGGCTGGACGGCGTGGTGGTGCCCGGCGGCTTTGGCGAGCGCGGCATCGAAGGCAAAATTGTCACCGCCAGATATTGCCGGGTGAACCACGTGCCGTATTTAGGGCTGTGTTTGGGCATGCAGGTGATGGTTATTGAACTGGCCCGCGACACTTTTGAAAGCGATGCCCCCAACTCCACCGAATTCAACCCGGCCACCCATTTCCCGGTCATCGACCTGATGCCGGACCAGCGCGATATTGCCGATTTGGGCGGCACCATGCGGCTGGGCAGCTATCCCTGCCACCTGGCTTCCGGCAGTGTGGCTGCGCAGGCCTACGGCGTTGAGCTGGTCCACGAGCGCCACCGCCATCGTTTTGAATTTAACAACGAGTACCGCGAGCAGTTGGGCCGGGCCGGGCTGGTGCTGTCGGGCCTGTCGCCGGATGGCCGGCTGGTTGAAATTGCCGAAATCAAAGGCCACCCGTTTATGCTGGGCAGCCAGTTTCACCCCGAATTCAAAAGCCGGCCCACCCGGCCGCACCCGTTGTTTGCCGCGTTTGTCAAAGCGGCCAGTGATCGGGCCAGGGCCAAAACTAATCATGTTAGCTAGTAAGCGGGTGTCAGAAAGAATTTTTGGTTGAGGATACAATTTTTTAACCGCAGAGAATGCAGAGGGCGCAGAGTCAAATTAAAAAAATCTCAGCGTTCCTGGCGCTCTTTGCGGTTAATTTTTGGTAACTTCCCCCTAACCTGAAACACAATCCGGGCATCGGGTTAACTTTACATTTAACATAAAATACGGTAGACTATAACCTACCAGACGTATGACGATTCAAGATGCAATTGACCGTTATTTGCACCAAATAAAACGCAGCAAAAGCCAGCACACGCTGGCCGCCTACAGCCGCGGGCTGGCTGCTTTTGCCGAATGTCTGGCCGACAGCAAGCCGCCCATCGACTTTGCCGAAACCGACGTGAGCGCGCTGTCGCCGCTGTGGCTGGAGACATTTTTGGATCAACTGCACCGGCAGGCGGTCTCTACCGAGCACCTGTACACCACCGCCGTGGCCGGTTTTTACCGATACGTGGCCGCCCAGGAGTGGGCCAGCGTTAACCTGTCAACCCTGAATTTTGAGTTGGGCCAGCGCCGCAGCCAGGGTAAACGGCTGCATATTTTTCCGGAGGCCCGGCTGGAAAAGCTGCTGGCATACATGGAACAGCTTGTTGACCAGCCCGTCAAAACGCTGACCGACAAATTAACAATTTATCGGGACACCGCCCTGCTCATCACCCTGGCTGATACCGGCCTGCGCGTGTCTGAGGCGTGCGGCCTGCGCAAAGGCGATCTGGATTGGGATCGCCAGCGGGCCATTGTGATTGGCAAGGGCGACAAACAGGCTGTAGTTCGGTTTTCGGGGCGGGCGCTCAAATTGATTGAAAATTACCTCAAACTGCGCTCGGAACTGGACCAGAAGCAGGGGCGGCAGAATGTGCTGCCCCTGTTTGCCCGCCACGACAAGCGGGCCAGCGGCCGGGTGCTGGCTATCTCAGCCCGTTCCGCCGAAAATATCGTGTCGCAGTATGTGGTGCAGACTTTTGGCGAAGAGGCGCGCGGCGCGATCACGCCGCACACCTTCCGGCACTATTTTGTTACCCGCGCCGCCCGGCAGCACGATATTCTTCTGGCCCAGCATCTGGCCCGCCACGAGAGCATCAATACCACCTCTGGCTACACCCACCTGACCGAAACCGAAATCGATGCGGCCTACACGGCCGTGTTTGACGCCGATGATGATATTGAGCAAGAGAGTCCCATTCGGGACAACGATGAGGCTTTGTAGGGGCGCTTTGCAAAGCGCCCCTACCCGTTCGTCAGGAAACTCACAAGCATTTCCCTAATTCCTAACTCCTGACTCCTGAATCCTATTTTCATAGGAGTGCCGTGATGCAGAAATTTAAATTGATTATTCCATTGAGTCTGTTGATCCTGCTGTTGGCAACCGGCTGCGAAATTCAGCGGCCCGGCGGCGACCAGGGTGACATCTCCGGTGAGGTCGCCACGGTAGTACCGGCGGCGCCGACCGCCACACCGCCGCCTCCCGCACCCACCGAGCCGGCAGCAACCGCGCCGCCTGCCGCCGCCGCAGAAGAGATCGACCCGGCTGGCCGCCCGGCCCCTGAACCGCCGCCCGTAGAGGTTGAACCCGGCAAGGTAATGATCAAACTCAGCGAGCAGGCGGCGCAAGGCATGCGCGCCCAGACCTTTGCTGATCAGCCCGGCACCGGCATAGCCTCGCTCGATGCGCAGTTGAGCCAGTTTGGCGTGGTCAGCGTTGATCCGGTGGTGATGGATGTGGCCGAGGCTACCGGCCAGGACACCTTCTCCATTCAGGCCGAGCACGTTGGCTCGCTCTTTTTTGTGAGCTACGATTCCGGGGCCGACCCCAACGCCGTGGCCCAGGTGCTTAACGCAGACCCGGCGGTGGAGTACGCCGAACCCAACTTTATCGCGGGCGTGGCCGGCGGCCCGCTGGCAGTCCCGCCGCGCTTTATCCCCAACGATCGCTACTTCCCCAACCAGTGGCACATGACCAACATCCAGATGCCCGCCGCCTGGGACATCTCAACCGGCCAGGGCGTGGTGGTGGCAGTGGTCGATACCGGCATTGATTTTGGCGCGCCGGATTTGGCCAACACCCTCCGCCTGACCGGCTATGATTTTGTCAACAACGATAACGACCCCACCGATGACCAGGGTCACGGCACGCACGTGGCCGGCACCATCGCCCAGAGTACCAACAACAGCATCGGCGTGGCTGGCGTGGCCTTTAATGCCCGCCTGCTGCCGGTAAAAGTGCTCAATTCATCCGGCACGGGCAGCTACGAAAATATCATCAAAGGGATAATTTACGCCGCCGACCAGGGCGCACATGTGATCAACCTGAGTCTGGCCGGCAGCAGCCCCTCGCAGGGGTTGGAAGATGCCGTAAAGTACGCTAACAGCAAGGGCGTAACGGTGGTTGCCGCCGCCGGCAACAGCAACGGCGCGGTGGCCTACCCCGCCGCCTACGACCAGTACGTCATCGGTGTGGGCGCGGTTCGGTTTGACAACACCCGCGCCCGCTACAGTAACTTTGGCCCGGAAGTCGATCTGGTAGCGCCCGGCGGCGATGTGAATGTTGACCAGAACGGGGATGGTTACGCCGACGGCGTATTGCAGCAAACGCGCAAATCCGATGGCAGCGGCTACAGTTATCAATTTTACGAGGGAACCTCGATGGCCTCGCCGCACGTGGCCGGGGTCGCGGCGCTGCTGTTGTCGCGCAAGCCCGGCGCGTCGCCAGCGGAAATTGAGAATATTCTGGCCAGCACGTCGCTGAAAAACCTGGGCGCAGCCAACGAATACGGCGCCGGGTTGATCCAGGCAGCCAACGCGCTGGCGGCTATCGCTCCGGCTCCGGCAACGTCAACGCCAACTCCAACGCCAACATCGACATCAGTTGCCACCACCGTGGTTCCGCCAATTACGGCTACGTTCACGCCTACCCCCACGCCGACAGCGACCAGCGCGCCGGTTTGCACGCCGCCAACCTGCGGCAGCGACTCGGTGCTCATTTGCCCCGGCGGCGATTGCCCCAACGGCTGCGGTGTGGCCTGCGCCACGCTTACGCCATCGCCTACGCCGCTGCTTCCAACCAGCACGCCCACCTTCACGCCATCGCCCACGGCCACCGCCACCAACACGCCTACGGCGCTGCCGCCAACCGCCACACCAACGCCCACGTTTACGCCTACCGCCCTGCCGCTGCCCGCCGGCGAATTGCTGCTCAACGGCGGCTTTGAAACCGGCGAGGGCTGGGTTTTTGGCGATACACCCGCGCCCGGCAGTTTCAGTGCAGAAGTGGTGCGCAGTGGCAGCCGCGCCGCCCGGCTGGGCATCACCACCGGCGCAGACCGCTACAGCTACAGTTCGGTTTGGCAGCAGGCCGTCATCCCTGCGGAAGCCAAACGGGTAACGCTCGCGGCCAATATTTTCCCGGTGAGCAAAGACAGCTTCGGCAGCGACGTGCAAAACATCATCATTTTGGACAGCCGCTTCCGGGTGGTCCGCCAGTTATCGCGCGGGCTGAGCAACAGCCAGAGCTGGGAAACCAAAACCTACGACCTGACCGATCTGGCCGGCCAGACAATTTACGTGTACTTTGGTACGTTTAACAACGGCTGGGGCAATCGCCCCACCGCGTTGTTTGTTGACGATGTGTCGCTACAGTGGCAAAGATAAGTCAGCGTCCGGGCAATAATTTTTCTAATTGGGGTAATCGTGGTAAATATTGGATTATCACCCGACAATCTATGGGTTAAATCTGGCACACGGACTACAAGTGACGCCTTGGCGACCCCACTCGAAATTGAACAATGGTTACAACAAGGTATTCTGGCGGCCAAAGCCGGGCAAATTGAACAGGCTCGTTTTCACCTGCTTGATGTGGTTGAACAGGATCAAACCAACGAAGCGGCCTGGTATTGGCTGTACCAGGTCTTTGACCGGATCGACGACCAGCGCGTCTGCCTGGAAAATCTCATCCTGATCAACTCCAAAAATATGTGGGCCAAGCGAGAACTGCTCACCCTGCTGGAATCATCGGCCCCGGCGCAGGCCCGGGCAGCGGCATCGCGACCCCGCGCCAGCGCCGCCGTGCCGGCCGTTCAAAAAGCGGTTCAAGTGGCTGGCCGGCCAGTTGCCCTGAAACTGGTCACCGCCTTTTGGGCGGGTATTTCTTTGATGTTTATCGGCGGCGGCCTGATTTCGGCCGTGGAGTGGCTTATCTTTCAAACCCAGCCCGGCCCCAGAACGGCGTTCCCGTTGCTGGATTTGACGCTGGCGGTTATTTTTGTGATTACCGGCATTTTGGGGTTGACCGTGGCCGTGGCGCTCTTTTTTCAATCGATGGCCGGTGTGTACGGCAGTTTGTTTTTGGGGATGGGGTTGCTGCTGGCCGGCCCCACCTTCAGCCTGATTACCGAGCCGCCCAACTATATTGCGATGACCTGTACCGGCGGCATCTCTGGCATGATTGTGCTGCTCACGCTGGCCAGTCAACTTAATCCAAAAGACACCTCACAAAATGGCAGACCATCCGGTTGAGCCGACCGGCAATTTTTCCCCGGACAATTCAGACCCCACCTGGCTGCGCCGCCTGACTGCGATTGACGGCACTGATTTGCCGCTGGTCGGTGGCAAGGCCTACCGGCTGGCCGTGCTCCGGCAAAATCAGCTCAATGTGCCGCCCAGCCTGGTGCTAACCACCCGCTTTTTTGAAGCGCAGCTCAAACACGCTCGGCTCGTCCCCCTCTGGACCGGGTCGCCGGATGTGGCGGTTACCGCCGAGGCGCTGGCCTGGCTGGCCGATGCCCTCAAAACCCGGCCGCTGGCCCAGCCATTGGTTCGGGCGCTCAACGCCAGCCTCGCCGCCGAGTTTGGCCCGGACGTGACCGGTTTCGCCGTCCGCTCATCGGTTATCGATGAGGATCAGCGTGATCACACCTTTGCCGGCGTCCATCTCACCGAATTGGGCGTGCCGCGCAGCGCCATCCCCATTGCCATCAGCCGCTGCTGGGCGTCGGCCTTGAGCGGGCCAGCCATCGAGTACCGTCAGGTCAACGGCATGTCAATCCAGGCCATCAAAATTGCCGTGCTGATTCAGCCGATGCTCGCCCCCGAGTTTTCCGGTGTCGGTTTTACCGCCAACCCGCTGACCGGCTCGCGCACCGAACTGGTGATCGAGGCCGCGCCGGGGCTGGGCAGCGCGGTGGTTTCCGGCCAGGTACAGCCCCATTTCTTTCGCTGCGCCAACCAGCCCCCGGATTATCCCCTGCTCGAAGAGCGGCCCGGCGCAGTGCCGGTCGAACTGCCCCCCGCCGACCGCGCCCGGCTGGCCCGGCAGCTCCAACAAATTGAAGCGCTCATGGGCCAGCCGCAGGATGTGGAATGGGCCAGGCAGGCCGGCCAGTTTTTTATTTTACAAACCCGACCGGTGGCGCTCCCGGCCGCGCCGCCGCAAACCGGCAATACTCTGTGGGGACGCGATACTTTGACCGGCTGGCCGGATATGCCCACACCCTATTTTGGCTCGATGCTGGAACGGGCGCAGCCGCAGGTGCGGCAGGCGTTTCTTGACGCGGGCTTTACCACCGACCTGCCCGAGCCGTGCCAGCGCCTGATTTACGGCCGGCTTTACCTCAATTTAACGCTGCTGCGGCAGGCGGCGGCCCGCCTGGGGCTGAGTCCCGACCGACTGCTGGCGGCGCTGGGCTACCGCGAAGAAACGCCGCTGTCCGGCGGCCTCGATTGGCAGGCGGTGTGGCAGGCCCGGCGCATCTACCAACGCGGCAACCGGCTCATCCGTGAGCTTCAACCGGCCATTGCCGCGCTTCAGGCTCAGCTCGATGACGTTGCCGCCGACCCGCCCGCTGCTGCCGCGGATTGGCTCAACCAGTTACGCCGCCAGGCTGAGTTGTTTGCGGCTGCGGCCCGGCTCAAATTGAGCGCCGAGCTGGCCGGGGCGCTGCTCACTCATCTGGCCGAACTGGCCACGGGCGCGCCGATCTCCGGCCAGCCGGCAGCTCTGAAGCAGTGGCTGGCCTGGCCGCTGCGCGCCCGGCTGGAAACCGTGCAGCGAGAGCGGCAGGCTGCCGCCGCTCTGCAAGCCAATGTTATCGCTGCTATCCGCCGCCGGGCGCTGGCGCTGGCCGAAGACTGGCTGACCCGGCAGTGGCTGACGCAGCCGGAAGACATTTTCTGGTTAAAGTTCGATGAAATTGAGCGGGCGCTGACCGGCGGCGAGGCGGTGGCGATTACCCTCAAATCGTCAGTGCAGGCCCGGCGCGAAACACACCAGCTCTACGCTGCTGCCGCGGTGCCCTTCACCCTGAGCGAGTCTGAGTTGGCCGGCCTGCGCCTGGGCCAGCCGCAGGCCGGAGACGCGGCCGATGCCGTAGTGGGCATGCCCATCAGCCCCGGCCAAACCCAGGGCACCATCGCGGTGGTAACGCACCCCGAAAGAGCGCCGCTGTTTGGCGCTGACACCATCCTGGTTGTGCCCTCGACCGGGCCGGATTGGCTGCCGCTGCTGCACCACGCGGCGGGACTCATTGTTGAAACCGGCGGCTTGCTGTCGCACGGCTCGGTAATTGCGCGGGAGTACGGCCTGCCCGCCGTGGCCAACATCCCCAACGCCACCCGCCGTTTTCGCACCGGCGACCGGGTGCTGCTGGATGGCAGCACCGGCGTGGTGCAGTTCCTCGAGGCCGCTCCGGCTTCACCCCCCTCCGCAGATCACTCTTGAGTGTTGGAAATCTCTTTAATATTTACAAAAACTTGACAATTGAACGATACGAAGCCATATTATCCTGTAAATCTGTACAAAATCTGTATCAATTTAACTTTCACATCGAAAAATGGTAAGAAAAAGGGGCTGTATCTCATCAGTTATTTTTAGAGGAGTGCAATCGAGGGTGCGAGACAGCAGCGAGAATAAAAAAGGAGTCCAAAACTACAGTTTTGGACTCCGGCTGCAAACTTTTAGAAACCGGGGCAGGAACACCCCCTGACTCCTGGCCCCTATCTTCAGAGGAGAAGCTATGCAAACTTTAAACCTGGACCTGGAGTATCTGCAAGAAACATTCGAGATCAGCCGAAACGGTGATATCAAAAAAGTCGAGAAGCAAAGATCGGCGGTAGAAAAGGCGGTTCGCGAAATTTTGGCCAACATTGGCGAGGACCCCGACCGCGAAGGTCTGCTCCGTACCCCGGAGCGCGTGGCCCGCATGTACGAAGAACTGACCGCCGGCTACTACACCGACCCGGTCAAACTCATCAACGATGCCCTGTTTTCCGTGGATTACAACGAAATGGTGGTGGTCAAAGACATCGATTTTTACAGCATGTGCGAACACCACATGCTCCCGTTTTTGGGCAAAGTTCATGTGGCCTACATCCCCAACGGCAAAGTGGTCGGCCTGAGCAAGATTCCGCGCATTGTTGAAATGTTTGCCCGGCGTTTGCAGGTGCAGGAACGGATGACCCAGCAAATTGCGGATTTCATTAACGAGGTTTTGCAGCCGCAGGGAGTGGCGGTGGTGGTTGAAGGCGTGCATATGTGCATGATGATGCGCGGCGTAAAAAAAGCCAACGCCAGTATGGTGACCAGCGCGGTGCAGGGTGTTTTCAAAGAAGACCCCAAAACCCGCGCCGAATTTATGAACCACATCGGCCGCCGCCGGTTTGACGAGTAACGCCGATCCACAAAAAAAGCCCGCGAAAGCGGGCTTTTTTTGTGCCGGTTTATATCAGAAAGTCGCCATTTTTGTAAAACAGCTCGCCATCGACGATGATTTCGCCGTCGTCGCGCATGTCGCAGATCATATCCCAGTGAACCAGCGAGCGGTTGGTGCTGCCCGTTTCCGGGTAGCCCTGGCCTACGGCCATATGCACCGTCCCGCCGATTTTTTCATCGAACAAAATGGAGCCGGTGAATTGTTGAATATCCCGGTTGGTGCCGATGGCAAACTCGCCGAGCCGGCGCGCGCCGGGGTCGGTATCGAGCGTAGCCAGCAGAAACGCCTCGTTTTTGGCCGCTGTCGCTTTGGTGACCAGCCCGTTTTCAAACGTCAGCGCCGCGCCAATAACCTCGTTGGCCCGGTAATAGGCCGGATAGGTGAATTTTACCCAGCCGTTCACACTGTCTTCCACCGGGCCGGTAAAAATTTCGCCATCGGGAAAGTTTGAGCGCCCGCTGGCGTTGAGAAACGTGCGTCCGGCAATCGACATTTGCAGATCGATATTTTGGCCGCGGACGTGGATGTGCTGTTTGCCGGCCAGATAATCCACCAGCCGCTGCTGGCGCGCTTCCACTTCACGCCAGGCCGCCACGGGGTCGGGCAGATGCACCTTGCAGGCTTCAAACACAAACTGAGCGTACTGTTGCAGCGACATCCCGGCCGCCTGCGCGTAGCCATTGGTGGGAAATTGCGTGGTGCAGCGCCGCAGCGAGCCGTTGCCTTCGCGCTCCATCTGAATGCTGATGATGGCGGCGTGGGCGGCGGAACGGGCGGTTTGCCGGTCGGCCGGGTAGCCGGACAGCGCCCGCGGATTCTCCGAGGCTTCAATCCGCACCAGCGCGTCGCACGATTCGTACATCAGCTTGAGCATGGGGTTGATTTCGGCCAGCAGTTCCAGATTGCCGGTGGCCTCGATGGCCAGCGCGTCTTCGTCGCGCAGGTGAATGTAGGTGAAGGCTTTGCCGCCGGCTTGCAGCGCGGCCTGATACAGCGCCTGGGCCAGCGGTTCGCCGGCGGGGCTGGTGCTGCGAATGAGCACCCGTTCGCCGGGTTGCACGGCCAGTGAGTAGTTGATAATGACTTCGGCCATTTTAGTAATGCGGGTATTCATAATTTTTGCTCCGGGGAAAAATTCAGGAGTCCAAGCCTCCAGTTTTGGTAGACTTAATCGTGGTAACTTTTTTCGCCCCTCATCCCCCCGGCCCCCTTC
>CAYOXS010000110.1:0-5127 GCA_964407935.1 uncultured Caldilineaceae bacterium | reverse complement strand
AAATTTCAGGAGTCCAAAACTACAGTTTTGGACTCCATTTTTATGGCTGTCTTTGTTTTGAGCAGGGCTGCCAACTTGATTATGTCACGCCATCCCCAACGCAGTTTTGATGTCGGCGGTGTGGGTGGTTTCGTGATCAACCATCGTTTCAAAATATTGCTCGATGGTGCTGACGCCGCGCGCCGGGTGGCGGCCGGATAGCGGCCACTCGCCCGCGGTGATCGATTCCAGCCCCTGCAACGTTCGGGCGCGCACATCCTGCATGCGCTGCCGCAGCTCCGCCGGCGAAAGTTCGCCGGTGCGGGCGGTGAGGCCGGCATTCCACGTCTGCAAGTCAAAGCCTTCCGGCACCGTTTCTTCGCCTTTGCGGATTTTGTGGACGTGAATGCTCATCCCCCGCTCATTTTCAATCAGATGCGCCACCACGTCGCGCACCGTCCAGGTTTGGTCTTCGCTAAAAACCGGCGTTTGCCACTGTTCGGGCGAAAGCTGGTTGAGCACCGCTTCCAGCGCCGCCCGCGACTGCCGTAACTGTTCGCGGTAATAATCGTGCTTGCTCAACGAGTCCTCCTATGGCCGGATTTGGCCGGTACCAAACACCACCCATTTATACGTGGTCAGCTCTTTCAAACCCATCGGCCCGCGGGCGTGCAGCGGCTGGGTGCTGATGGCCACTTCTGCGCCCAGCCCAAACTGGCCGCCGTCGTTAAAGCGGGTGCTGGCGTTGACCATCACCGCGGCGGCGTTGACTTCGTTGGTGAAGCGCATGGCGGCGCTGTAATCCTCGGTGATGATGGCTTCGGTGTGGCCGCTGCCGTGCGCGTAAATGTGATCAAGCGCCTCGTCAAGGCTGTCAACCACTTTGATGGCGGCGATGAGCGCCATAAATTCGGTGTCAAAATCAGCCGGGCCGGCCGGTTGAACACCGGCAGCGCCGCCCAAAATTGAGAGGGCGGCGGGCTCGCAGCGCAGTTCAACTTTGTATTGGGCCAGCGCGTCGGCCACCGCGGGCAGCACTTCGGCGGCGACGGCCCGATGCACCAGCAGCGTGTCCATCGCGTTGCACACCGACGGCCGCTGCACTTTGGCATTGACCACAATCGGCGTAATTTTGGCCGGGTCGGCGGCCCGGTCAACATATACGTGGCAAATGCCAATGCCGCCGGTAATCACCGGCACCGAGGCGTTTTCAATGGCAAACTGGTGCAGCGCCGCGCCGCCGCGGGGAATGATCATATCGATCAGGCCGTTGGCCCGCAGCATTTCGCGCACCAGTTCGCGGTCGGTGGATTCAATGAGCTGGGCGGTCGCGGCGGGCAGGCCGGCGGCTTCGCAGCCAAGCTGCACGGCCCGGGCCAGCGCCTGATTGGAATACACCGATTCTTTGCCGCCGCGCAAAATGGCCGCGTTGCCGCTTTTTAAACACAACGCGGAAATATCGATGGTCACATTGGGCCGGCTTTCGTAAATGACGCCGATGACGCCAATTGGCACGCGCCGTTTGCTCAGTTGCAGGCCGTTGGGCAGGCGGCGGCTGTCAAACTCCTCGCCAACCGGGTCGGGCAGGCTGGCCACGGCGCGCACATCGTTGGCCATACTTTGCAGCCGGGCGCTGGTCAGCAGTAGCCGGTCGAGCAGCGCCTCGCTCAGCCCGGCGGCCCGGCCGGCGTCAATATCCTGCCGGTTGGCTGCCAGAATGTTGGCCTCTTCCTGAAGTATCGTAGCGGCGATAGTATGCAGGGCTTTGTTTTTGGCCTCGGTACCGAGCGTGGCCAGCACGCGGCTGGCGGCTTTGGCGGCCCGTCCTTTGGTTTGTAATTCAGCGTTCATTTTGATCCTCCCGGTATTATTCCGGCACGTACACCCGCAGCATCGAGGTCGGCTGGCTGGCTTTGATTTCAAACTGGCCCAGCGCCGCCGGCAGCAGCGAAAACCGCACCGCCGGCAAATCGAGCGCGGGGCCGGCCCATTCAATCTGGCCGTGGCCGGCCATGCAGCCCCAAATTTCAAACGTTTCGCCGGTACACGCGCCTTTAAAAGCGACGCCGGCTTCGGCAAAAGTGACTCGCTCCACCACAAAATAGGGGCACGCCGAGATCACTTCGCGGGTCAGCCCGGCTTTGTCCTCAACCCGTTTCGGCGGGTAGGGGCCGGGTTCAACCTGGTCAAAATTAATCACGTCGATGGCTTTGTCCACGTGCAGCGGGCGCGGCTGGCCGTTGGCATCGACCCGGTTCCAATCGTACACGCGATACGTCACATCCGAGTTTTGCTGGATTTCGGCCAGCACAATGCCGTCCATAATGGCATGCACCGAGCCGGACGGAATGAACACCGCGTCGCCGGGCTGCACGGGCAGAGTGTGCAGGCATTCCTCAAGCTGGCCGGCTTCCAGCCGCTCCCGGAATCGCTCCGGGGTGACGCCCGCCTTTAGCCCGTAGATCAGTTGCGCGCCGGGTTTGGCCTGCAAAATATACCACATTTCGGTTTTGCCCAGCTCGCCGTTTTCATGAGTGGTGGCGTACTCGTTGTTGGGATGAACCTGCACCGACAGCGGCTTGTTGGCGTCGAGCAGTTTGACCAGCAGCGGAAATTTGCCCCGCTCCAGCATTTTTTGCGAGCGCGTCCCCACCAGATCGAGCCCCAGCGCGGTGAGCACCTGCGGCAGGGTTTGGCCGGCCAGCGGGCCGTTATCCACTTTGGTGGGCGATGAATGATGGCCGGAAATTTCCCAGCTTTCGGCCACCACGCCGGGCGGAATATCTCGGCCCAGCACGGTTTCCAGGTTGCGGCCGCCCCACAAATAATTTTGAAACACCGGAGAAAAAGTTAGGGGATAAATATGTTTGGTCATCATACTTTCCAATTTTGGCCCAGCCCGGGCAATAGGGCAAATTTGGCCGCGGGCGGTTATTGAACCAGATTACGGTCAAACATATCCTGAAACTTCATGGCCAGGGTCATATTCCCGGCCACCTTGATTTTGCCGGCCATAAACAGGCCCATCGGATTGGCCTCGCCTTTGGTCAGCGCGATGTAATCGCTGGCCGGCATGCCCAGCGTTAAATCCGGGCTGGCCGATTGGCCCGGCTCGATGTTGAGCTGGCCGTTGGTAATTTTTAACAGCCACTCGCCGCCGCCTTCGCCGGACAGGTTCAGTTGAATGGTGGCGTTCAGCCCGTTAACTTTGTCTTTAACCAGCGCCTGCGGCATCTTTTCAAAGATTTTTTGAATATCGTTGGTGTCATTCATTAATTGCTCCTTGGAAGAAAATAGTTTGGAAAGTATAATCGAGGGGGGGAGAGCTGTCAACGACTATAAAAGGTTTCAGTTGACGATGTATCGGCATAAATGTAGAATAGCTCAAACCAATTAACCAATAGGAAATTAATTTAATATGGAACTTAAAATTACCCCCTGGACCGAAGACACTCCCGCCACGGAAGAAGAATTGCGCGATTATATGGAAGGGCAGGAGCTAACGGTGCATACCTGGGCCAGCCCCGCCCACGGCAAGTTTGATGGCCACACGCACGGCTATCACAAAATACTGTTTGTGATTACCGGCAGCATTAAATTTGAATTCCCAACCCGCCACAAAACCGTCACGCTTAAAGCCGGCGACCGGCTGGATTTGCCCGCCGGCCTGCGCCACCTGGCCGAAGTTGGCGGCGACGGCGTTAAGTGTCTGGAAGCTCACGTTCACTAACCCGCCACCAATACCATAACTGAGTGGGGCAAGTTTCGATGACGAACGAGTTGTCTTCATACTTCACCATGCACGATGTGCCCGCTTCAGAACGACCCCGCGAGCGTTTGCTGCGGTACGGGGCGCAGGCGTTATCGGACCCCGAGCTTCTGGCCATTCTGCTGCGAGTAGGCTCTACCGGCGAGAACGTTTTAAATTTGAGCACTCGCTTGTTGTGCAAATTTGGGGGGTTGGCCGGTTTGATCCGGGCCAGCAGTAGCGATCTCGGTGAGGTGCGCGGCGTGAGCGACGCCAAAATTGCCCAGCTCAAAGCCGCCTTTGAACTGGGCCGCCGGGCCATGATTGCCTCGCCGGATACCCGGCCGCAAATTACCTCGCCGCAGGATGCCGCCAACCTGCTTATGCTGGAAATGAGCGCGCTGGAACAGGAACATTTGCGGGTTATTTTGCTCGACACCAAAAACAAGGTGATGCGCACGCCAACCGTGTATATTGGCAACGTTAATTCATCGATTATCCGGGTGGGCGAAGTGTTCCGCGAGGCGGTGCGCGACAACGCCACGTCGCTGATTGTTGCTCACAACCACCCCTCCGGCGATCCAACCCCCTCGCCGGAGGATGTGCAGGTCACCCGGACCATCGTCAGCGGCGGCTCGCTGCTGGGGATAGAGGTGCTGGACCACATTGTGATTGGCCACCAGCGGTTTGTCAGCCTCAAAGAACGCGGCTTAGGCTTTGATTAATAGGCATTTTACAAATCAAATACTGAATGTTATACTCTGACCTATTAATTTTCTACAACTGACGAAAATTCGTTGACCGGAATAGAGGAATCTTATGGCTTCTACCCACAACGGCGCAGATGCTGATAACGGCGCTGGCCGCTCACTCAATCCCATCGAATGGCGTATTCAGCAAATGAACGAGCGGGTGCGCTCGGCCAAAGAGCAGGATTTGTATTTGTATTTGCAGCCCGCCGACAAAGTAAACGGCGCTTATGTAACCATCAACGGCCGCAATATGCTTCAGTTTGCCTCGTATGCCTATCTGGACTTGCTGGGGCACCCCAAAATTACGGCGGCGGCCCAGGCCGCGCTGGCCGAGTTTGGCCCCGGTACTCACGGCGTGCGCGTGCTGGCCGGCACCACCCGCATTCACGTTGAGTTGGAAAAAAAGGTGGCCGAGTTTAAACACGCCGAAGACGCGATGGTGCTGTCCAGCGGTTACGTAACCAATCTGGGCACAATCGCGGCTCTGTTGGGGCGCAACGATGTGGTGATTTCAGACAAACTCAACCACGCCAGCATTGTCGATGGCTGTTTGCTGTCGCGCTCCAAATTTGTGCGGTTTGAGCACAACGATATGGAAGCGCTGGAAAAAGCGCTGATTGAAGCGCCAAAACGTTCCGGCAAACTGGT
>CAYOXS010000109.1:0-16210 GCA_964407935.1 uncultured Caldilineaceae bacterium | reverse complement strand
GAGGCGTAGCAGTTTTCTGGGGGGAAACCATCTGCTCTCTTAACCTTCACGCTTCTACGATGTTTCCTCGGTCAGTTCCGCAAAACTTACATTCAGAAAGTCGTTCACTTTTCTGAACACTCAGACGTTGCGTTGCCGCAACAGACAACGTTGCTGTTGGCGTTTGTTACTGTTTGTTTGACTGGCAATCCCGGTTTTTAGCCGCTCAGATAAAAACGCAGCCGTCAAATTGCCTCAACTATTTCTATTAATCACAGATTGTTTTACGGCATTCTTTCTGTCCACAGAAAAAACCGTCAACAATCTAGACCGGTCTTTAATAGTTTTTATACAGCCAGCCCCCTCAAAGGCAAAGCAGCCTTCGACACCGGTTATTACCAAAAATACACTCCCTGAATTAAACATTCTCATCTATCATTCCGGCCATTTCTGGCCCACCCCGCCCACAACCGTTTTTAATTTGACGCATGATTGGGTTTCAAGGCATTGGCAAAAGTGGATGGCAAAGAAGGTGCAAAACACGAACGGGGTAAACCCCCTCGTAAACTGAAAATTTTCCTTGAGAGATGCCCGCCGTTACAGTGTAAGATAAATACCGACAAGGGCATCAGCCCAAATCCTACACAAATATCGGATTTCGCCTGATAGCTTTCAGCGTTCGAAGGCGTTTATACTTGTGATGTTTGATGTGGAATTAAATCGCAGGTAGCTAGCTGTGCATTAAACCGTGGTTGCTCAATTTACCCCATCCCCCCTGGCCCCCCTTCCCCAGGGAAGGGGGGAAAATCAGGAATTTTTTGTTCCACGATTAAATGCAGCGCTACCCGGCCTACTCAGGATGCGAAAATAGCTCCATTTTAGGGCAAATTAGCGCTCTGAGTAGCGGCGCAGCCGCGTACACTTGCGCCGCACGCAGTACAGGTGTCGAATGAGAACCTTGCATAACTTCATATATTCTATAATACGAGCCTGATAATGAAGCATTTTCGGTTATTAGTTGTTGTGTTTCTGATTGGATTCACCATTTTCTTTAACATTGAGCGCCTTGATTTTGCCGAACAGAACACCATCGACATCGACTCAATGGTTTATGTGCTGGGGTTTGTGGCCGGCGTGTCAGTTTTGGGTATTCCTCAATTGGGCAAGACCCGTTTATCGGTGTTGATCGTGGGCTGGTCTGCTATTTACGTTCTGGCCAAACTGGCCCTGTTTGTGTTTTTTGGAGGACGTCCTCTGCTCAGTGGCGTGCACACCTACCTGTCCATCACCGAAGTGTCGCTGCTCCTGATCTCGATTTGGCTGGCGCACAAGCTGGCCCAATCGATCACTAATTTTGAGGATGCCGTTCAAAATGTAACTTTTGCCGATACCAACCGCCATGTTCGGCAGTTGGCCGAGGCCAACGAGGAAATCCAAACCGAAATGTTCCGCAGCCGGCACAATCACCATCCGTTGAGCATTATTGTGGTTGAGCCGGAACCAGGCTCCATCCGCTCATCGCTTAACCGGCTGGTTAAAGATGCACAGCAAAATATGATCAACCACTACATTACCAACAATCTGGCCCTGATTCTCAGCCGCCAACTGCGCCGCTCGGATTTGGTGCTAACCCACCGCGAACGCAATCGCGTGGTGCTGGTGTGCCCGGACACCAACAAAACCGATTCGAGCGTGCTGGTTGATTACATTAACGATGTTGTCGCCAAACAGTTGGGGTTGTCAATTACCTGCGGTACGGCCTCGTTTCCACAAGAGGCGCTAACATTTGAAGAGCTTGTCCGGCAGGCCGAACTGCGCATTGAACAATCAGCCAGCAGAGCGGTCAGCCAGTCTGATCACAGCAATATAGAAGTCGCCCAGCAATCATCAACAGCGTGACTTATTTAAGGGGGGGAAATGTATACACTGCGAGTCGGCAAAGTCCCGGTTCCACAAGCAAACTGGCTGGAGCGCTACCATCCCGAAAAACGACTGCTCCACGGGCGAGCCTACGCGGTTACCAAACGACTGCTGGATTTGACCATTGCCCTGTTGATTCTGCCGATTTTAGCGCCGGTGATCCTGCTGCTGGCTGTGCTCATCAAAATTGAGTCGCCGGACGGGCCGGTTTTTTTCTTTCAGGAACGAACCGGCAAAGGCGGGCGGCGTTTTTTAATGCTCAAATTCAGAACGATGGTGCCCAACGCCGAAGCTTTAAAAAAGAAGCTGGCCCATTTAAACGAACTTCAGTGGCCCGACTTTAAAATTACCAACGACCCCCGCGTAACCCGCATTGGCCGCATTTTGCGCAAAACCAGCCTGGATGAGCTGCCCCAACTTATCAACGTGATCAAAGGTGACATGAGTTTTGTCGGCCCGCGCCCCACCTCATTTTCGGCGGAAACCTACGACCTGTGGCACACCACCCGGCTCGATGTGCTGCCCGGCATCACCGGCGTGTGGCAAATTATTGGGCGCGGCGCGACAGAGTTTGACGACCGCGTTCTGCTCGACGCCGCCTACATCGAACGTCGTTGCATCACCCTTGATATTGAAATTTTGTGCCGCACGATCACCGCCGTGCTGCAACAGCGAGGCCGCCACTAATGCCGTTTCGGATCGCTTACATTATGTCGCGTTTCCCGCATTTGCCGGAAACCTTCATTTTGCGGGAAATGAACGCCCTGGCCGAGTTGGGTTGGAACATCGACTTGTACCCGCTGGTTCTGCAGCAGCAAACCGTAGTCCACGCCGAAGCCCGGCCCTGGCTGCCGAAAGCGCGCCACATTCCGTTTGTGTCGGCGGCGGTGATCGGCGCGAATGGCCGCACTGTGCGCCGCAACCCGGCCCAATATGGCCGGCTGTGGCGGCAAATTATGCAGGAAAACGCCAGCTCGCCCAAATTTTTAATCCGGGCGGCGGCAATATACCCCAAAGCGGTTTTGGCCGCCGCGCAGATGGTGCAGGATGGCGTTAACCACATTCACGCCCATTACGCCACCCACCCGGCGCTTATGGCCTGGCTCATTCACCAGCTTACGGGCATCACCTTTAGCGTTACAGTTCACGCCCACGATATTTTTGTTCGCCGGGAAATGCTGGCCACCAAACTCCGGGCGGCGGCTTTTGTGGTGGCCATTTCAAATTACAACCGCGATTTTCTGAGCCGGACCATTGGCCCGTGGGTGCGGCCCAAAACTCACGTCGTCCACTGCGGCATTGTCCCCGAGCTGTACTCCCCGGTTGAACCCGGCCCGGCGGCAAAACTGGAGCTGATTTCGATTGGCAGTTTGCAACCCTACAAAGGCCAAATTTATTTAATTGACGCCTGCGCCCGGCTGCGCGACGAAGGCATCCCGCTGCGCTGCCGCATCATCGGCAGCGGTGAGGAATACGCCCGGCTCGAAGCGCAGATTGCCGCGGCCAATCTGAACGGCGTGGTCGAGTTGCTGGGGCCGCTGCCACAGGAAGAAGTCGCCCGCCTTCTGCCTACAGCAAATTGTTATGTGCAGCCGAGCATTGTTACGCCATCCGGCAAAATGGAAGGCATTCCAGTAGCGTTGATGGAAGCGCTGGCCTGCCAGCTACCGGTGGTCGCCACCAACCTGTCGGGCGTCCCGGAGCTGGTCCGGCCGGGGCAGACCGGCTGGCTGGTGCCGCCCGCCGACGCTCCAGCTCTGGCCGGGGCGCTGGCCGAGGTGTTTGCCAACCCCCGGCAGGCGCGCCAACTGGCCGCCGCCGGCCACCGGCTGGTGCTGCAAGAATTTTCGCTGCGGCCCAACGCGCAGCGGCTGGCCCAGCTTTTTGCCCAGGCAGCCAGCACTGTACCGGCCGAAAGAGTAGCGGCGTAAAGGATTTTAATGGGATATAGCTTGCCCGGCCCCAAATTTGCAACAACTATGAATTACCTTGACGTGCCGCAGTTTGCCGCCCGTGCCCACCTGTCGCCGCGGCCGGCCAGCGGCAAACTTTCCGACGCGCTCAAAATTGTCGTCCGGGTGCTGCGTCTGGCCAGCACCCAAGACACCCTGCTGCTGGCCAGTTCGTGGGGGCGGATTCATCCCGATGTGCTGGCCTGCGCCCTGATCGGTTTTTTGCCGCAGCGACTCCGGCCGGTGATTGTGCTTTCTGGCTGCATGTGGGAGCCAAATTCCGGCGCGCGCGGCCTGGCCGAGAAACTCATCATCAAACTGGCCGACCGGGCCATTTGCCGCTACGCCGTGCAATCGACGGAAGAATTGACCATTTTTCCGAAGCTGTGGGGCATTGATCCGGCCAAACTGAGCCTGTGCCTGTTTTGTCTCAGCCTGTCGCAGCAGGATATGGCTGCCGCCGATGGCCCAACCACACCGCTTCCGGGAGATTATGTTTTTGCCGGCGGAAACTCGCACCGGGATTACGAGCCGCTGCTGGCGGCAGCGCGCCAGTTGCCGGCGCACAAATTTATTCTGGCCACCCGCTTACTGGATAATCGGGCTGATTTACCATCCAATGTAGAAGCCGGCCCGGTGCCGCACCGGCAATTTATGGCGCTGCTGGCCGGTTCCAAAGCCAATGTTATCCCCATCAAGCAGGGGTTGCATCGAGCCGTGGGGCAGCAAACCTATTTAACCAGCATGTGGTTTGGCCGGCCCACCATTGTAACCGATACCCTGGGCGTGCGCGACCACGTGCGCAACGGCCAAACCGGGCTGATTGTTGACGGTTCGCCGCAAAGTTACGTGCGGGCGCTGGAATGGGTGCTCGATCCCGGCCATCAGACGCAACTGGATCGCCTTACCGCAGCCGCCCGCCATGATGTGCAGGAACGATTCACCCGTGAGAATCATGCCAACTGCCTGCTCGGCGTACTGGACGAAGCTGCCGGCGCGGCGTCGATCAAAGCCACGGCGGCTGAAGGAGCCGTCTTGTAAGGTGGGTTACCAGGCGTGAGCGCAATTTTTATCACTCCCGTTCCAGTGATTGACAGAGAATAAAACCGACAAGTAGAGAAGAGGTGAATATGAACGAAATAATTCCTTATCTGGAAATTTTACGCCGAAAATGGTGGATGGTCGCTCTGACCGCGCTCTTTGCCCTGACGGTAACGCTGGCCATCTCCTATTTCAACACCCCTCTGTTTCGGGCCAGAGGACAATATGTTGTCAGCCCCGGCCAATCGCTGCTGCGCGGCGAGGACAGAGATCTGATCAACGGTATTTCGGCGCTGGACCGCCCCTCCATTGTGGCTACCTTTGCCGAGATTATGAACAGTGCCAGTATTCAGCGGGCGGCCCAGACCGCCTTACAGCTAGACCCTTTGGAGGCGGCCAACTATACCGTGCAAGCGGTCGTTATCCCGGATTCAAGCGTCATCGAGTTAACCGTGAGCGGCCCCAATCCGGTAATGGCGGCGCAACTGGCCAATACCGTTGGCGAACAAGCCATCAATTACACCCAGGCGTTGTACCAGGCGTACAGCATCAACATGCTCGATCCGGCCAGCCCGCCCCTGAAACCGTTCAGCCCCAATCCGGCCCGGGATGGGGCGGTGGCGCTTTTTTTGGGCTTGATTGTTGGGGTGCTGCTGGCCATATTCAGCGATATGTGGGGCGACAGCCTGTTCCAACGCGGCCACACCTTGGATGAGCGGATAATCCGCCCCGAACCGGTGCTCGACCTGTCGCCGCAACAGGCGCACGCCAGCACCGATGCATCGTCGCTACGCGGCGGGAGCAGCAGCGGCAGTTCGCTGCGCAGCAGCAGCCATCCCTGAGACGAAGTGACAAACTACCAGTAATCAGAAACTATTTATGTTAGCTAAATTTACGCAACCCTATTTATATTGGCCGGGCTGGCTGGTCAACCTGATATTGGTTATTTTTGGCGGCGTGGCGGTGGCCTTGCTCACCAGTCTGGATGCCCACCCCCTGGTTTTGCTGGCGGTGGCGCTCGGCCCGGCTATTGGGCTGATTATTCTGCTTAACCCGGAATGGGGCTTGCTGCTACTGGTGTTTATGGTTTACACCCGCTTTTCAGACGCGCTGATCGACTCGCTCAACGCGCCGTCAATGGCCAAGCCGTTTATCGCATTCCTGGTTCTGGTGGTGGTGGTGCGCTGGTTTCTGTTCCGCGAAGCGCTGACCGGCTGGAAATATCCGCTGATATTTTTGGGAGCGTACGGGTTGATGGGGCTGCTGGCCATGCTGACCGCCGCCAACTCCGAAGCCGTTCGCTCGGCGATGTCTGACTTTGCCAAAGACGCCGTGATTATGCTGATTGTGACCGGCCTGTTAAAAAATGTCCGGTCTCTGCGCCGGGTTGTTTGGGCGCTGCTGTTTTCTGGGATTTTTCTGGGCAGCATCACCACGTACCAGCAAATCACCGGCACGTTTACCAATACTTATTGGGGTTTTGCCCAGGCCACGTTATCGCACATTGTGGGCCAGGTTAATGATTACCGGATTGGCGGGCCGGGCCTGGGGCCAAATGGCTACGGCCAATTTATGCTGTTTTTGGTGCCGCTGGCGCTCGACCGGCTCTGGAACGAACCCCGGCGGCATTTTCGGATTTTTGCCGGCTGGGCGCTGACCGTGAGCCTGATGACCGTGTTTTTTACCTTTTCACGGGGCGTCTTTTTGGGGTTACTGGTGGTGCTGGCGCTAATGTTCATTCGGCGGCCACCCAAACCCCTGGCGCTGCTGGTTACGCTGGCGCTGGCGCTGGTGCTGGTGCAATTTTTACCCGCCCGCTACATGGACCGCATGTCGACCCTGGTGGATTTTTTGCCCGGCAGGAGCCAGGATGTGCGCGCTGAGGTTTCGTTCAGAGGCCGGCTCAGCGAAAACATTGCCGGCATCCAAATGTTTATGGACCACCCCATTTTGGGGGTGGGGCCGCTCAATTACAAACACCACTACCAATCATACGCGCGCGAGCTGGGGCTGGAACGCCGCCGCGAAGAGCGTTCGGCGCACAACCTGTACCTGGAACTGGCTTCGGAATTGGGATTGGTGGGGTTAATCTGGTTTGGGTTGTTGCAGTGGGCCACGTTTAAAGGGCTGCGCGAGGCCCAGCTCAACTTCAGAAAGGCAAAAATGCCCAGCTACGAATCCCTGGCCATTGCCTTTGCCGTGGCGATGGTCAGTTTTTTGATTACCAGTATTTTTAGGCATATGGCCTACCCGCGCTATGTGTGGCTAATTTACGGCATTGTTCTGGCAATCCCGAATGTCTCCCGGCAGGTGTTAAAAAATCTGCCGGCCAACCACGGAGGATCGACCGGTGAGTCAACAGATTGACCTGGCCAAAAGCACCATTTATGGCACGCTGTGGGCCTATATTTCACGCTACAGCGGCAAGTTTCTCAACTTTATCAGCATTGTCATTTTGGCCCGGCTGCTGGCGCAGGAAGATTTTGGCGTGGCCGGTTACGCGCTGGTGGCCATCGGCTTTCTGGATATTAACGGGCTGGGGGTTGGTTCGGCGCTGGTGTATTACGATGAAGACCGCCGCCGCTCTAACACCGGCTTCTGGCTGGCTATCGCCATCGGCCTGGGGTTGTTTGTGGTAATGTGGCTGGCGGCTCCGCTGGCTGGTCTCTTCTTTCAGGATGAGCGCTCGGTGCCGGTTATTCAGGCGCTGGCGCTCACCTTTCCGCTGACCAGCCTGAGCGTGGTGCCAGAGGCGCTGCTCTTTAAAAACCTGGCCTTTAGCCGCCGCTTTGTCCCCGATTTTTTCCGGGGGGTCAGCAAAGGCGTAGTTTCGATTGGGCTGGCCTGGTGGGGCTTTGGCGCGTGGAGTTTGATCATTGGCCAGTTAGCCGGCACCGCAATGGCGGTGGTCGCCTTTTGGCTGGTGCTGCCCTCAAACTGGCGACCGGCGCTGGAGTTTGACCGGCGCATGGCCCGGCCGCTGCTCACCTACGGCAGCAATATTGCCCTGGTGTTTGTGCTGGGCATGCTGCTACTCAATATTGATTATTTGCTGATTGGCCGCTATCTGGGCGCGGTGGCGCTGGGCGTGTACATGCTGGCGTTTCGCATCCCGGAGCTGTTGATCAAACAATTTTACGATCTGCTCGGCAATGTGCTGTTCCCCATTTACACCCGCGTCCGTGACGACATCGCCACCTTGCGGCGCGGTTTTTTGACCACAATGGGCTACATCACTATGGCCACCATCCCTATGGGGCTGGGGCTGGCGCTGGTGGCCAAACCATTGATTATCACTGTTTTTGGCGAAAAATGGATCGAAGCGGCCACGGTAGTACCGGCCATTGCCATTTACACCACGCTTCGTTCTATCTATTTTAACTCCGGCAGCATTTACAAAGCCCGGGGCCGGCCCGATCTGCTGACCAAACTGCACCTCTTTCAATTGGCCATTCTGGCCCCGGCGGTTTGGGCGGCGGTGGTTTATACCGGCTCGATTGCGGCGGTGGGCTGGACGCTGGTGGTCGTGGAACTGGTGATTGGCGCCGGCCGGCTGCTGCTGGCTGCCCGACTGGTCAACGCGCCGTACCGCACCATTCTGCTCACCCTGCGGCCAATGGCCATCAGCGGCCTGTTTATGGCAGCGATGGTCGCTGCCGGGCTGCAACTGACAAGCCGCGCCCCGGATTTGGTTCAGTTGATGGTGGGGATCAGCGTTGGCGTGCTGGCCTACAGCGCCGCCATCTGGTGGCTCCAGCGCGAGGTAGTGCTGGTAGCCGGCCACAAATTACGAGCGGCGTTCAGCCGGAGGTAATCATGCGGATTGCGCACATCATCGACAACCTGAACCTGCTGGGCGGCGCGCAAAAAATGACGTTGCTGTTTGCCCAAATGGCCGCTCAAAACGGCATCGACTTTACCGTGGTCAGCCTGGAAGATGACCGTCCGAGCGTGACTCTCAAAGCCGAGCTGGAACAAACCGGCGCGCGCGTAGCTGTGTTTTCGGCCAAAACCCTGCCCGATCCCGGCCGGCTGGCGCGGCTGGTTCAATTTTTGGGCCGTGAAAAGTTTGATGTGATTCACACCAATCTCACTTACGCCAATATTGTGGGCACAATTGCTGGCCGGCTGGCCCACACGCCCGTGATTGCCGGCCTGCGCAACACCAGGGCGCTATCCAGCCGCTACCACAAGCTGCGTTTTAAGCTGGAATCGCTCACGCTGCGCCACCTGGCCGGCGGGTTGATGGCTGTGGGGCAGGCCACCGCCGCCGCGCACCAGCCGCGATTTGGCCGCAAACTCATTCACGTGGTGCCCAACGCCATCGAACTGCCCGCGCTGCCTTCGGCGGCGGAACGGGCGGCAATGCGGGCCAGCCTGCTGGCCAACCCCAACCGGCCGCTGCTGGTGGCGGTGGGCCGGCTCACCGAGCAGAAGGGCTATGCCGATTTGCTGGCGGCGGTGGCGCTGCTCAAACACAGCCACCCGGCGGTGGCGCTGGTTATTGCCGGCGAAGGCCGGCTGCGCCCGGAGTTAACGGCGCACATCGAGCGGCTGGAACTGGCCGATCACGCCCGCCTGCTGGGCACGCGCAGCGATGTACCCGCTCTGCTGGCCGCTGGCGATATTTTTGTCAGTTCGTCCCGCTGGGAGGGGTTGTCTAACGCAATTTTGGAGGCAATGGCCGCCGGCCTGCCGGTAGTCGCTACCCGCGTTAACGATACGCCGCACGTGGTGGTTGAAGGCGCCGGCCTGCTGGCGCCGCCCGGCGATCCGCCGGCGCTGGCAAAGGCGCTGGCCCAACTGCTGGACCAGCCGGCCCGCCGGGAGTCGCTGGGCGCGGCCGCGCGGGCGCACGTGGCCCGCTGCCACGACCCGGCCATCTGGTTCAATCAATTGGTGCAGTTGTACCAATCGGTGCAAGCCGGCCCGGCCCGGCCTGTTGCGGCGGGTTACCAGGCCGGACGGCCCGTTACGGAGGATTGACCTTTTGGCCCAAACACCCCTTCGGGTTGCAATGATTATTCAGGCTTATCACCCGCACATTGGCGGCGCAGAACGGCAACTGGCCGCGCTGGCCCCGCTGCTACGGCAGCAGCAGGTGGATGTGCATGTGCTGACGCGCCGTTACGCCAACTGGCCCGCCTTTGAGCAGGTCGATGGCGTGCCGGTGCACCGGCTGCCCATTCCCGGCCCCAAAGCAGTGGCCTCGCTGGCGTTCACCCTGTCGGCGCTGCCGCTGCTGGCCCGGCTCAAGCCGGATGTCATCCACGCCCACGAGCTGCTGTCGCCGGCCACTACCGCCGTTACCGCCAAACGGTTGCTCGGAACGCCTGTAGTGGCCAAAGTGCTGCGCGGCGGCGAGCTGGGCGACATTGCCAAACTCAACCAGCGCCGCACCGGCCCGCGCCGGCTGCGCACCCTGCTCAAACAGGTCGATGCCTTTATCGTTATCAGCCGGGAAATTGAGGCCGAATTGGCCGCGCTGGCTGTGCCCGCCGAACGCCGGCCGTTTATTCCCAACGGCGTCGATACGGCCCGGTTTGCGCCGCTGCACGCTGCCCGCCGCCGCCAACTGCGCACCGAACTGCATCTGCCGGCCGGCCCACTGGTCGTTTTTTCCGGACGACTGGCCCCGGAAAAACGGGTGCAGCAGCTCATCGACGTGTGGCCGGCGGTACGGGCGATTCATCCAACGGCAACGCTGCTCATTTTGGGAACCGGTGAGCAGGAAGCCAGCCTCAAACAGCAGGCCGGCGCGGGGGTTCGGTTTGAGGGCCGGGTGGCCAACGTGGTGCCGTACCTGCAAACCGCCGATCTGTTGGCGCTGCCCTCGGCCACCGAGGGGCTATCCAACGCCCTGCTGGAAGCGATGGCCGCCGGCCTGCCGGTGGTGGCCTCGCGGGTGGGCGGCGCGCCTGATCTGATTGACCACGGCCGCAGCGGCTGGCTTATCCCGCCGGATGCGCCCGAAGCCCTGACCGACGCCCTGCTGGCCCTGCTGGCCGATGACTCGCGCCGGGAGCAGATGGGGCAACTGGCTCGCCAAAAAATTGAGCGGGATTACGCCCTGCCGGCCGTAGCCAGCCGGCTGCGCGCCCTGTACGACGCAGTGCTGGCGGCCCGGCGGCCTCGCGTGGGCCAGCGCCGGCAAAGCGAGGCGCTATGATGAAGCTATTTTGGGCCTGCATCGGGTTTGTGGTGTACACCTATGCCGGCTATCCGGCGCTGCTGGCGCTGCTGGCCAAATTGCGGCCGCGCCCGCTCCGCCAGAGCAGCCATACCCCGGCCATCACCCTGCTCATTGCCGCCTACAACGAGGAAGCCTGCCTGGCGGCCAAATTGGAAAACAGCCTGGCTCTGGATTACCCGGCGGAACGGTTGCAAATTCTGGTGGCCGCCGATGGCTCCAGCGATGGCACTACGGCGATTGCCGGTCAATTTGCCGGGCGAGGCGTTGAACTCAGCTACCGGCCGGAGCGGCAAGGCAAAATGGCGGCCATCAACCGGGCCATGCGGCTGGCTCGCGGCGACATTGTGGTTTTTTCTGATGCCAACAATTTGTACGATGCCCACGCGCTGCGCGAACTGGCCCGCCCCTTTGCCGACCCAACCGTGGGCGCGGTCAGCGGTGCAAAATCAATTATTGCCGGTGATGGCGCGCTGGGCGATTCCGAAGGGTTGTACTGGCGCTATGAATCGTTCATCAAAAAACAGGAGACGCGGCTGGGCACCTGCACCGGCGTTTCCGGCGAAATTCTGGCCATCCGGCGCAACCTGTTCAGCCCGCCGCCGGCCAACATCATCAACGATGATTTTTACATTGCCCTGCACCTGATCAAACAGGGCTACCGGGTGATTTACGCGCCCGCGGCCCGCTCGTTTGAACGGGTGTCGCCATCGGCCGGCGATGAAATAACCCGCCGCACCCGGATCATTCGCGGCCGCTATCAGGCGATGGGACTGGCGCGCGCGCTCCTGCCGTGGCGGCAGCCGCTGGTGGTGTGGCAGGTGGTGTCGCACAAATTTGCCCGGCCGCTGATTCCGCTGGCAATGGTTGGCGCGCTGCTGGCCAACGGGCTGGCGCTGTTCCGGGGCGGCAGCCGGCGGCGACTCGCTCCAGCGGCGCTACTGCTGGCCGGCCAGTTTTTGTTTTATGGGCTGGCATGGCTGGGTAATCACACCCAAATCCGGGGCAAACCGGGCAAATTGCTGTATATTCCCGCCTTTTTGGTAAACAGCAATCTGGCCGCCGGGCGCGGCCTGCTCCAGGCTTTAGCCGGGAGCGAAGGCGTCTTGTGGCAGCGCGTTGAACGTCGCCGCGTGCTGCGCCTGCCATCCAATACCGATGTTCAGTGAAGTTCTGAGTATTTTCCTAATTCCCGACTCCTGACTCCTGAATCCTATTTTTAATGGAGGAAGTGCATAATGACCAAACGAATCGCTATCTTACCTGTCCTGCTGATGTTGTTTAGCCTGCTGGCGCTGGCCGCCCCGGCCAGTTTTGCCCAGGGCGGCGTTGGCGAGATTAATACCGGTGTCGCCCCGGTGACCGGCCCGGATGGCAAGGTTGAGGTAGATTTGACCGCGCTGGGCTATTCGGAGCGCCGGCTCAAAGGGCCGTATGATTCGGCCACCTACTACTTTAGCCTGCCGGCTCACTGGCGGCCAACCATTGAAACGCAGGTCAAACTGGATATTGACGTTTGGGGACTCACCGACACAGCGGCTGTCACGGGGACCAACCACACCGCGCTTGAAATATATATTAATGATGACCGCCTGGATACCGTACCGCTGGAACAAAATGGCCGGCGGATTCTCACCCTGTCGATTCCGCCGGCGGCCTTTGAGTTGCCTCAGGAAAATGGGCGTCACCGGCTGCGTGTCCTCCTTGACGACGACCAGTCCTGTAACACCAGCTATCCGTCCAATGTTTTGATTGATCCCGGCTCAAAACTGGTGCTGCCCTACCAGACTATTCCGCTCACCGCGGATTTAACCCGGCTGCCCTTCCCCATCTTCCAGCGAACGTTTTTGCCCGAAGGCGCGGTAATTGTGGTGCCCAACGCGCCCTCCGCCGCCGAACTGCAAGCCGCGCTGGCGGTAGCCGCCGGTTTTGGCCGGATGACCGAGGGCCAATTGCCGCTCACATTGACCACCGAAGACCAGCTAACGCCCGATCTGCGCCAATCGCGCCACCTTATTTTGGTTGGCAAACCAGACACGCTGACTCTGCCCGGCGAAATCCCGTTTCCGGAAGACGCTGCGGCCGCCGGTTTTGGTCAGCCCATTGCCCAGGCCGATGACGGCGTTATTCAAATGGCTACCCTACCCTGGAACGAGGCCAAAACGGCGCTGTGGATTAGCGGCGCCAGCGACACGGGCGTGGCCAAAGCCGGGCAGGCTGTCAGTTCTGGAATGATCCGCGTGGCCGGCCGGCCAGATTTTGCCGTGATTCACCAGGTGAACCCGGGCGTGTTGGCCAATTCCCGCGGCACGGTTGATCGCACCCTGGCCGAACTGGGATACGGCCTGACCAGCCTGGACGGCGAAGGCCACTCTGCCGCGGACTTTATTTTTCAGGTTCCGGCCGGGCAGGCTCCGGCCGACGGTATTTACTTTGACCTGTTTTTTGCCCATTCCACCCTGATCGATTATCAAAGATCGGGCGTGGGCATTAACGTTAACGGCGAGCCGGTTGGCAGCGTGCGGCTCAGCGACGAAACCGCCAATTTCCACAGCACCCGCATCGCCATTCCGCGGACGGCTGTGCATACCGGGGCCAACTATCTGACGGTTGAAGGCTGGTTTGAACCCGTTTCAAAATGCTTTCAGTTTAATAACGAAGGCGTCTGGCTGGCTGTTCGGCCGGAGTCCAACCTGCACCTGCCGCAAACCGCGCTAACGGATGTCCCGGCCAACACGTTTACCCTGGCCGAGTTCCCTGTTCCCTTTTCCCGGGACTTCACTTTGAGTGACACAGCCTTTGTTCTGCCGGCCAATGATCCGGCCGCGTGGCAAACCGCTGCCCAACTGGCCTTTACGCTGGGACAGGAGGCGGGCGCGCGTGTGGCCAATTTTACCGTTTCGCTCGATGATCTGCCCGCCGTGGAAACCACCTATCACACGCTGATTGTCGGCCAGCCCCGGGCGTTAACCGCCATCACCGCGCTGGGGCAGGCGCTGCCCGCCCCCTACAAACCTGACACCAACGAAATCAGCCAGGTTAATTTGCCGTTTGTTTATCGTGTGCCAGAGGGCGAGAACGTGGGCGTGCTCCAGCTTTTGCCCGCGCCGGCCAATCCGCGGCAAACAATTGTGGCTGTGCTCGGCAATTCGGCAGAGGGCGTGCAGTTGGCCGCCAATGCCCTCATCAACAAAGACCAGCGCCAAAAACTTCTGGGCGATGTGGCCGTGATTGACAGCACCCAGATTTTGGTCGCCAATACCCGGCCGGCCCCGGTGGCTCAAACCGCCCTCACCGAATCGCCGCCAACCGCCGCCGCCGACGTCCCGGCCGTGGTTCAGGCCAATCTGGCCTCGGTAGTCCAGCCTGTTTCTGCCTTTAACGCCAATCAACAATTTACCGTGGGGCGGTTCAACACGTGGATGATGCCAGTTTTGGCCGTATCCATTGCGGCAATGGTTATTATTGTGCTGTATGTGTCGTTCTCAGAACTGCGTAAACGGCGCGCCCATTAACCCACCTATGAATTCCCGAATTTTAACCTTTGGTCTGACCATCATCGCATTGGCATTTGGGCTGGGCGCCTGGCTGGGGCAGCGGACGTCTACGGCAGTACCCGCCGCCCCAACGGTCCCGGCGCCGGTGGCCACCCCCTCGGCTGTGCCCGTTGTGGTGAACGAGCCAACCGCCACCCCGACCGCAACCAAAATTCACCTGCCCATTGTCCAGAAAGTAGAGGTTCCGCCCACCTTTTTTGTGGCCACCACCGGCAGCAACCAAACCGGTGACGGCTCGCTCCAGCGGCCGTGGGCCACTATCTCCTATGCGCTGGAGCACGTCCCGGACAAAACCGTCATTTTGGTTCGACCGGGCCGGTACGATGGCCAGGTAGACCTGCGCGGCACGTTTGCCCACGGAGTCATTGTTCGCTCTGAAATTCCCTACCGGGCGCAACTGCGCCACGACAGCGTGGTTGTGACCGGCTTTAAAGCGCAGGGAGTCACCTTGGAAGGGTTTGATATTGCCCACAGTGGGCCGGGGGCAGACATTTACGTTATTCAGATTCAAGACCTGCGGGGCGAATCAGGCGGCCTCGACACGGCCAGCCGGATTGTGCTGCGCAACAACGTACTGCACGACAGCTACAATAACGATATTATTAAAGTCAACAACGGCGCCAGTCAGATCACCATTGAAAACAATATATTTTACAACCAGGCCGGGCTGGATAGCCACATTGACGCCAACAGTGTCCGCGATGTGGTCATTCAGGACAACATTTTTTTTAACGATTTTGAAGGCAGCAACCGCCCCAACCTCAACGATACCGGCAGTTTTATTGTGATCAAAGACAGTAACGCCCAAAAAGATACCAACATTGGCGCGCATAACATTATTGTGCGCCGCAATGTTTTTTTTAACTGGCAGGGCGAGAGCAACAACACGTTTATCGCCGTTGGCGAAGACGACGTGACCTATTTTCAGGCCCAGCACGTGCTCATTGAAAACAACCTGATGCTGGGCAACTCGCCCGACGAAATCCGGGCGCCGCTCCAGATTCGCGGCGTGCGTGATATCACCTTTCGGCACAACACCGTGGTGGGCAATTTACCCAGCAAGGCCTTTGCCATGCGCCTGAGCCGGGCCAGTCAAAACCAGAAAAACGAGGACATCTTCTTTTATAACAATATCTGGTCTGACCCAACCGGCACAATGGGCACCGACCTCGACTCCCCGGAATTCGATTTCTCCGATAGCGACCCCGGCGACACCGAGTCGTTTGTGCTGCATCGCAATCTGTTTTGGAATGGTCAAAACGTGCTGCCCTTTGACAACGGCGAGTTGATCAACTACACCGATGACCCGGCCCGAATTATCAGCGACCCGCAGTTGCCGGCGCAGCAAAACATTGTCCTGCCCCGCTGGCAGGCCGCAGCCGGGCTTTTTGCCGATGGCTCATCGACCATTCGCCAGGTGTTTGTCAGGCTGGTTCAGCAATACGGCATTCCGGCGGCCGGCAGCGTGGCCATCGATGCCGCCGACCCGACCTTTGCCCCCACCGACGATATTCTGGGTCAACCGCGGCCCATTGGCCCCGGCCCGGACTTGGGCGCGGTTGAAGTTCAGC
>CAYOXS010000108.1:0-16279 GCA_964407935.1 uncultured Caldilineaceae bacterium | reverse complement strand
GCCGAAATGACCAAATTCCTGGGGCTGGTCAGCGCGGTGCGCGGGCTGCGCCGGGCGCGGCTGGGCGCGGTGGGCGCGCGGCCCGATGCCTTTAAAACCGTGCGCTACAGCGAAAAGCTGCTGGAAGCATCGGGCATCAGCGTATCTACTCTGGATATGTCTGAAGTGCTGGGCGCGGCAAACAAGCTGGCCGACAACGACAGCCGGGTAAAAGCCAAGCTGGACGAAGTGCGGGCCTACGCCAACGCCGATGGCGTGCCGCCGCGCTCGATGGTGCTGATTGCCAAACTCGGCCTTGTGCTGGGTGATTGGATGGGCGAAAACGACATCGACGCTACGGCGCTGCAATGCTGGAGTTCGCTGCAACAGAATTACGGGGTGAACGCCTGCACCATTATGAGCATGATGAGCGATAAACTGATGCCAAGCGCCTGCGAAGTTGACATCGCGGGCACGGTATCAATGTACGCCCTGCAACTGGCCTCTGGCACGCCGGCGGCGCTGGTAGACTGGAACAACAACTACCAAAACGATCCCAACAAATGCATCTATTTTCACTGCGGCAACTGGGCCAAAAGCCTGGTCTCTGAGATCAAGATTGTCTCGGCGGAAGTGCTGGGCACCACGCTGGGGCCGGAAAACACCTGGGGCGCGGTTGATGGCCGCACCAGCGCCGGGCCGCTCACCTACGCCCGCGTTGATACCGATGACCGCCACGGGCGCATTCGCACCTACGTGGGCGAAGGCGTTTTCACGGATGATTACCTGTCGTCAATGTCTGGCACCAAAGCGGTGGTAGAAGTGCCGGGGCTGCAAAAGCTGATGCGCTACGTTTGCCTCAACGGCTTTGCCCACCACTGCGCCATGGTTAAAGCCAACGTGGCCGATGTGGTGGCCGAGGCGTTTGAGAAATACCTCAAGTGGGATGTTTATTACCACCAGGGATAACGCGGCTAACCCGGCAACTCTGGCAACAAAAAGGGCGCACAAAATTGTGCGCCCTTGTGTTTTTTGGTTGTGGTACGGTTACTCGCGCAAGCGCGGGTCAAAGGCATCGCGCAGGCCATCGCCTAAAAAGTTGAAAGCCAGCACGGTGAAAGTGAGCGCCACCGCCGGCGCGATCAGCGCGTGCGGGTACGAGCGCAGCCCTTTGAACGCCTCGTTGATCATAATCCCCCAACTGGGGGTGGGGGCGTTCACGCCCAGGCCAATAAAGCTCAAAAAGGCTTCGGTGAGGATGTAACCGGGGATGTTGAGCGTTTCCTGCACAATGCACGGTCCCAAAATATTGGGCAAAATCTGGCGAAAGATGATGCGCGGCGTGCGCACACCGGTGGCTCTGGCGGCTTCCACAAACTCTTTCTGCTTGATCGACAGCGTTTGGCCGCGGGCAATCCGGGCCATGCTCAGCCAACTCAGCGCCCCCAGCGCAATAAACACAAAGAACATGCCGCCCATTGCCTGGTCAATATCCAGCACAAAACTGGTAATTGCGCTTTCATCCCCCTGGCGTTGCAGCGATTTAAAGTAAACCTGCATTAAAATGACCACAATCAACAGCGGCAGGCCATACAAAAAGTCAACAATGCGCATCATCAGATCATCAACGCGGCCGCCGGTGTACCCGGAAACCAGGCCGTACACCAGGCCCATAATCAGGCTGACGGTACCGGCCACCAAAGCGACGGTAATAGAAACGCGCGTGCCATACAGCGTCCGGCTGTAAATATCTCGCCCCAGGTTGTCAGCGCCCCACCAGTAAACAAAACCCTGCAAATTGGGATTGTCGGATTGCTGGCCAGGCAGAGCATTGTTATCTTGCAAAGTTTGCTTGGCATAAGCCATTTGATTGGTCCGGTCGAGTTCTGCCTGGAAGCCCTGCAACCGGTAAGCGTTCAGGTAATCGGCCAGAATTGCTGATAAAATCAGCACGATAATAAAAACAAGGCTGCCAACGGCTACTTTATTTTTGCGTAACTGCTGGACAGCATCGCCCATGGGCGTGCGCACGCGACGGCTTGGTACAACTATGGGTTTTCCCAATTGTTCAGCAACAGCCACAGTTTAATCCCCTTTCCATCTGCCTATTTGTAGGAAATCCGCGGGTCCAGCCAGGCATAAATAATATCCACCGCCAGGTTAGCCAGAACCAGCAGTACGGCAAAAATCAGGCTGACGCCGGTAATCACAGGATAATCCCGGTTGCCAATACTGGTGACAAAGTGTTTGCCCATACCGGGGATGCCAAATATTTGCTCGATGACAAAAGTGCCGGTAACAACAATGGCCAGTAGCGGGCCAATTACCGTAACCACCGGGATAAGACTGTTACGCAGGGCGTGCACAATCACCACCGATCGTTCGCGCAAACCTTTGGCTCGCGCCGTACGGATATAATCTTCTCGGATAATTTGCAGCAGGCTGGCCCGGGTTAGCCGGGCAATTGAGGCGGAGAACGCGGTTCCCAGGGCAACCGAGGGCAAAACAGCATGCCGCCAAAAGTCCCAGGAAAACAGGTTAGACGGAATAAGGCCAAGAACAAAGGGCGGTTTAGCACCCCACGTGGCCACCGCAAACCAGTTCAGGGTTAAGGGAAAAATCCAGATCAACAGCGGTCCCAAAACAATACTGGGAATTGACAAACCCAGGACCGCAAAGAAGCTACTGCTATAATCAACCCAGCTGTTTTGGCGCAATGCCGCCATAATCCCGGCGGGAACACCAATGAGCAGCGACAGTGACAGAGCAATAATTCCCAACTGAAATGAAATAGGAAACGACTCGCTGACCAGATCGTTAACGGTCCGGCCTCGTAGCTTTAAAGCCATCCCTAAATCACCACGAATCAAGCCATTGGATACGCCTAGTTGATAGGAGTTTAACACTGGCTCACAACTTGCCAAAAAGGATAATCCACGGCAAATGCCGCCAGTAATATCATCGCCTAAAACATACGAGGAAAACTGCCACCCCATCGTCCAATCCAAATGGTGGCGGCGTTCCAAATTTTGCACTACAGCTTTGGGTAATTTCTTGTCGCCGGCAAAATCAAACGGCCCACCGGGGATGGCTCGCATCAATGAAAAAATGGCAAATGTGAGCAGCAATAAAACCGGGATAGACCAGAGCAAACGACGGATAATATATGCGGTCAAGTAGACACCTCCTTTGGTGAGTCATTGGTCTTTCGTCATTGGTCATTTGTAAAATGGCAAATGACCAATGACCAATGACAAAGAACAACTGACAAAGGAAGCGACGCAGCCTTTGTTGCCAAAGACTGCGTCGCTTATGGTTACTTACTTACAAGCGGATGAGGTTATTCACCCCGGGCCGCTTTTTTGGCTTCCCAGTCAATCTTCCAATCGGCGATGGGGTCGCCGGAAACCGGGCTGATAACCGGCGTCACCCACGGTTTGTACAGGCGCACGTAGGTGTAGTAGTAAATGGGGGCAATGGCGGCTTCGTCGTCAATCAGGATTTTTTCGGCCTCTTGGTACATTTCTTTACGTTGGGCCGGGTCCGGGTTCATCGCCGAATCTTCAACCAGTTTGTCATAATCAGCATTGAAGAATTTGGCATAGTTCTGGCCGCTCTTGCTGTTAAACACTTCATTGAGCCAGTTGTTGGCGTCCGGGTAGTCGGCGCACCAGCCCATGCGGTAAACACTGGGCTTTTCTTCATCCGGGCTTTCGGGCAGCAGAGTTTTGAGGTAAACGGCCCATTCCTGGTTTTCAATGTTGATGTTGGCTTTGGGGAAAGCTTCCTGCCACATGGCCTGCACGGCCTGGGCAATCTGGGCGTGGGCTTCGCTGGTGTTGTGCATCAGCAGCACGTCCAAACCTTCGCCTTCGGGATAGCCGGCTTCGGCCACCCAATCCTGGGCTTGTTTCACCTGATCGGCGTAGCTGGCTTCAACCATATACGAGCCGATAGTTTTATCGTCGGCTACGCTGCCAAAGTTGCCGGCAGACACAAAGCTGTGAGCCGGCACTTGATCGCCCTTCACCACGTTATCGATCAGGCTCTGGCGATCGATGGCGGCGGAAAAGGCCTTGCGCAACGTTACATCATCAAATGGGGGTTTGGTGGTGACAAAACCGTAGTAGTAGGTGCAGGTACGCGGCGCAATGAGCAGTTCCTGGCTCAACTGCGGGTCGGCTTTGATGCGGTCCATATCGGGCAGAGGCGGTGACCAACCGGGATCGGCCATAAAGTCGATCTCGTTGTTTTCGTACAGGGCCTGCGCGGTCGATTCTTCCTGAATGATCGGGCCGCCAAAGAGTTCAATCTGTACATTGTCGGCATCAACCCACAGCGGATTCTTTTCCAGCATCATGCTGGCGCCGTGGTTCCACTCGCGCAGGGTGTAGGGGCCGTTGGTCACAATCAGGCCGGCTTCGGTCCAGTTGCTGCCCCATTGACCAATGGCTTCCTGCGGCTGCGGGTAGGTAATCCACAAGGCGGCAATGGAGGGGAAGTAGGCCGCCGGCACTGCCAGTTTAAACTCAACTGTGGTATCGTCAAGGGCTTTCACCCCAACTGCATCCTGCAGCGCCTGGAAATCCTCGGCGTTGGGGTCGGCGGTGTTGTAAGCTTCAGCGCCGTCAAGCACGTACAGTACATAAGCATAGTCTGAGGCGGTGTTGGGGTTCAGCGTGCGCTTAACACCGTATTCCACATCCTGCGCGGTAACCGGGCGAATCGCCGCAAATTCGCCGGTGTTGGGGTCACGGTTGACCCACTGCACATCATCGCGCATTTTAAAGGTCCAGGTCAGGCCGTCTTCTGAGCTTGACCATTCGGTGGCCAGTTCTGGCACCACGTTGGCATCAGAGTCAAAACCGGTGAGGCCAACAAACATCTGGCGGATCATAAAAATCGAGGTGGTATCGGTGCCCAGCGCCGGGTCGATGGTGGGCGGTTCGGTGCCGATCACGGTATCGAGCCGAACGCGGTCCGCATCGGGATCAGTCGGCGCAACTTCTTTAACAACTTCAACTTCTTTAACAACCTCTACCGTTTCAACAACGGTTTTGGTTTCGCCCTGAACTTCTTTTTCTACCACAACCGTTTGGACCACGGTTACGGTTTCTGGCGTGGGTTGGGCGCCACAAGCGGCGATCAAACCCATAAAAACGGCTACTACTAGCAGTAATGCGATTTTTTTGGAAAACATACAGTTTTCTCCTCCTGACTTACAATTTTTTACCATTTTTTAGACCAAACCCGGATTTGGGTTTGGGAGTTGGGATGATAATTTACTCCCGATTGGCAACTGTATTTGTGGCACCACCTCCTCTCAAAAAGTAACCCCTTTTGATAGTGGCTTTCCAAACTCAGTCAAAAAGAAAACAGGGTAAAGCAACAACTCAAGCCACTCCACGGTATAACACATATATGGGCTACGTGTTACACGCAGAGAAAATCAGTAAAGGTGACAGGCAGTCCAGTGTTCTGGTGAAACCTCTTTAAATTCCGGCTCAACCTGGGCGCAGTCGATGCCTTTTTGCCTCATCACTTCGTCCTTCATAGGGCAGCGCGTACAAAAGTTACAACCTTTGGGCGGATGAGCCGGGCTGGGCACGTCACCCTGCAGAATAATGCGCTTTTTAACCCGCTCCATTTCGGCAATGGGGTCGGGAATAGGCACGGCCGAAAGCAGCGCCCGGGTGTAGGGGTGGAGCGGGTTTTTGTAGAGTTCGGCGCGGTCGGCCAGTTCTGCAATTTTACCCAGATACATCACGGCAATACGATCACTGATGTGGCGGACAACTGCCAAATCGTGGGCAATAAACAGGTAGGTCAGGCCAAACTCACCCTGCAAATCTTCCAGCAGGTTGATGACCTGCGCCTGGATAGACACATCAAGCGCCGAAATTGGCTCATCGCACACAATAAAATCGGGTTGAACAGCCAGCGCCCGGGCCACGCCAATGCGCTGTCGCTGCCCGCCAGAAAATTCGTGCGGGTAGCGGTTGATAAAATAGGGGTTCAACCCCACAATATTCAACAATTCTTTTACCCGTTCCTGCCGGGCTTTACCGCTGAGAATGTTATGCACCTCCAGCGGCTCGCCGACAATGCTGCCCACCGTCATGCGTGGATTCAACGAGGCATACGGGTCTTGAAAGATCATTTGCATATTGCGCCGCATTTTGCGCAACCCTTCGCCCTTGAGCGATGTCAGGTCCTGCCCTTCAAACTCTACCGTGCCGGCGGTGGGCCGATAAAGCTGCAAAATGGCCCGGCCGGTGGTGCTTTTGCCGCAGCCACTTTCACCGACCAATCCCAGGGTTTCGCCGCGTTTGATGTTGAACGAGACATCATCTACCGCTTTGATATCACCCACATGGCGCTGAAAGATGACGCCTTTGGTGATGGGGAAATACATTTTGAGGTTTTTTATGCGTAAAAGAATATCATTTTTGGTGGTGCCGTTGTCAGTCATTCGTCTCTCCCCAAGCTTATTGCAGGTCCTGGTAGGGATTTTGGGTGGTGTGTTGCGCCGTAGTTACATCAACAATGCAGGCGGCTCTGTGGCCCGGCCCCACTGCCCGCAGCGGCGGCAGCGCCTCAAGGCACTGGTCAATGCGGAAGGGGCAGCGGGCGTAAAAGGGACAACCCTTGGGATAATCAATTAAATCGGGCGGCAAGCCTTCAATCGAGGCCAGTTTGGCCGGCCGGTCCTCGTCGAGCCGGGGAATTGACCCCAACAGGCCCAGAGTATACGGGTGGCGGGGGTTTTTGTACAACTCAACCACCGAGGCTTCTTCAACGATGGTGCCGGCGTACATCACAATAACCCGGTCGGCCAGGCCGGCGACCACACCCAAATCGTGAGTGATCCAGATCACCGCCATGCCAATTTCATTGCGCAGCCGGTTGACCAGGTCTACAATCTGGGCTTGAATGGTCACGTCGAGGGCGGTCGTTGGCTCGTCGGCGATGAGCAGTTGCGGGTTGCAGCTCAGGCCCATGGCAATCATCACCCGCTGGCGCATGCCGCCAGAAAACTGGTGCGGATAATTGCCCACGCGGTCGGCGGCAGAGGGAATGCCCACCATTTCCAGCAACTCAATGGTCCTGTCTCGCGCCTGTTTTTTGTCCATGCCCAGGTGCAGTTCCAGCGCCTCGCTGATTTGCCGGCCAATGGGAATGACCGGGTTGAGTGACGTCATCGGGTCCTGAAAAATCATGGCGATTTTGTTACCCCGAATGCTCCGAATTTCATCCTCGCTGACCTTGAGCAGATCGCGGCCTTCAAACAGAACTTCCCCACCCACAATCTTTCCCGGCGGCATGGGGATCAGGCGCATAATAGACATTACGCCGACACTCTTGCCTGAGCCACTTTCGCCCACAATGCCCAGCGTTTCGCCTTCATTCAGGTAGTAGCTAATATCGTTAACAGCCTTAACTACACCATCCTGGGTAAAAAACTGGGTTTGCAGATTTTTCACATGTAATAACGGTGCCATTCACGTCCTCTCAATTGTCGGTATCTCAAAAGCGGCTCTCGTCCGCTTTATTCATCTGCGAGTATTTTAACGTATTGGAATTTTGGAATTTGAATAGGGGGAATCCGGAATCCCTGCACGTACGGTTTGATCAACCAGTCTTCAACATTAAAGTACAACGGCACCCAGGCCGCATCTTCTAAAATTAACTGCTCGGCCTGCTGGTAGAGTTTCAGCCGTTTTTGAGAATCCAGTTCGCCGCGAGCCTGATCCAGCAGGGTATCAACTTGTGGGTTGCTGTACCCGCCGTGATTTTGGGTGCTTTCGGTGTGAAAAAGTACTTCCAAAAAGTTCTGCGGGTCGGGATAATCGGCAATCCAGCCCAATTGGTACATTTGATAGGGCATTTTGGAGTTGTTCAGCCCGGCCAAAAAATCTGGCCAGGGGGTTTGCTCAACATTAACCTCTACGCCCAGGTTGTCCTGGTAGGATTGAACAACGGCCTCAACCAGCGGGCCGGCGCTGCCGCCCGTACCGCTCACGTTCAGCGTGATGTCCGGCAGCTCGCTCACATCGCCGTACGGCGAATCGGCAATCAGTTGCAGCGCCTGTTCGGGGTCAAATTCAAAGTCGCTCAGATCGGGGTTTTGGTAACCGGGCATGTTGGGCGGCACAATACCGGTAGCCACCGGCACATTCCCCTGAAAAACCAGTTTGACCATCCGCGCTTTATCGAGGGCCAGGTTAAACGCCTGCCGAATATTGCGATCGTCAAATGGCGGTTTGTTGACATTAAAGCCAATGTAAAACACGCTGAGCGAGTTAACCGTGTGCAGTTCTTGACTCAGGGGATTGTTGGGGTCGGTAACCTGAGACATATTGGCCGTGCCCACCGGGATAACGTCGAAATAAGCGCCATCCAGGCCAATGCGGCCCAACCCGGCAGTGTACCCTTCGAGCGGGTTGATGGGGTTACCGGTCACAAAAATAACGCGCTCCAGCGTAGGCTGGGGATCACGGTAGTAATTTTCATTTTTGGCCAGCACAATGCCGCCCTCTTCCGGCGCGTAGGTGTCAACCATAAACGGGCCGCTGCCGTTGGGCGATTTGTACCAGTCGGCCCCGCCGTTTTCAACGGTCTCTTTATCCAGCACGTAAGCCGTGGGATAGGTCATTTTGGCCAGGAAAAAGCCTTTTGGCTCGTCGATGGTAATTTGTACCGTTTGGTCATCGAGCGCCTGCACCCCGTTTACCTCTTTGGCCTCATTTTGAAGTTTGGAGCGACAGCCAACAATATCGCCCAGGTAGGTATCGGCGGTGTGCGAGCCGGTGGCCGGGTCGCAGGCCCGTTCAAACGACCATTTGAAATCCCCGGCGGTGATGGCTTTGCCATCCTGAAAACGGGCGTTATCTCTGAGTTTAAAGGTATAAACCGTGCCGTCGTCAGAAATATCGTAACTCTCGGCCAAATCGGGGATCAGGTTTAAATCCTGGTCATAGGCCATCAGGCCGCTAAAAATTTCAACCACATACTCCGCCGAGTTGGCATCGCCGCTGAGGTGCGGGTCGAGCGTGGGCGGTTCGGCGCCGGGCAAAATCATAATTTGCCGCTCGGCCACTTTGCCAGAGGGCGCGGCTTTGTCGGCCGGCGCACCGGCTGCGGTGGGCGCCGGCTCCTGCGTAGCGGCCGGAACCGCAGCGGCCGTTGGCTGCTGGGCCACAGCCCCACCGTTTTCGGCTTGGCCAGAAGATGACTCACCGCTGCTGTTCAAATCGATGGTGGGGGTAGGGTTGGCCTGTCCCAGCCCCAACCCCTGGGATAAACCACAAGCCAGATTCAACCCCAGCAGCAGAGCCAGCACTAAACCTATTAACTTTTTTGATGGGCGCTTTTGCATTTTTTTCTCCAAAGGATGAACTGTCTCCCTCCCATGTTTAAAACAGAAAGGGCGAACGGTGTCCGCCCCCCACAGATTGGGTTTTTAACAGAGACAGCACCTTCGCAGATCAGCTGTGTGGCACAAATTGCGAGTATTTTACGAGGATTGCCAGCAAAAGTCAAACACTTCCCAAAGCCGAGTGCAAATGGTATCATAGGCAATGAACCGATGACAATTGACAAATCTGCCCCCAACCAAAAACTTTCTGTGCCAGAACTGACCCGGCAGGCCGCCGCAGCCCCATTTACGCCAGAATTAATGGCCGTCGATGCCGCCCTGTGGGGCAGTTTTTGGCAGTTTGATGTGCTTGCGCCCGGCTCCCGGCTGCCCGCGCCAGAAGTGGCCCTGCTGCGAGCGGTGCGGCTGGATCAAACCTGGCCGCAAACCACCACCCCGGCTCAATTTTTGGCCGATCTGCGGGCCGCCGTCATTCACCCACAGGCCGGAGTGTGGACAATCTCGCTGGGCCGCACCCCCTGCGCCGTGTTTGCCGCGCCGGATCTAATGGGGCTGACGGTGGTTTGGTACAGCCACGCCACCGGCTGCCTGCACGCCGGTTACCGCATCGCCCCGGCAGCCGGCCATTTTGCAGGGTTGACTCAGCAGCGCGCGCCGGGCTTTCAATTGCCGGTTCAGGCCGTCCGCCCGCCCGGCTGGCTGGCCAAATCCGCCGCGCAGCGCCCGGCCAACTCGGCGGCGGCCCGGCTCGATGCGGCCATTTTGCGCTGGCGGTTAACCGCGACCGGTCAATAAAACGCGCAATCATTTATTCTTGCCCCAATTCACAATCATGGTACAATCGAAGCTGGTCACTGGTCCGGATGTCGCCCGGGCCGTTATTCTGCACAGCATTTGCCGATAACCAACAAAGGACTAAGTTAATGAAAAAACTGCGAGTTGCCATGCCTGCCTGGGAAATTGGCCGCGTGGGCGGCGGCCTGGGAACAAAAATCGGTGGCCTGGGGGTTATTGTCGAAGAACTGCCGCCCGAACTGGTCAAAGCTGCCGCCAAACAGGACATCGAACTTGAAATTGAAACGCTGAGTCCCTGTTTTGCCCACTACGACCGCAGCCAACTGACCAAGTTGGACCTGAAGGTCCCGGTCACCATTGGCGGGCATACCTTTTATTTTGAGGTTTACCAGCACATTTTCCCCGATGGCCAGAAAGTAGTTTATTTTTGGGACGAATGGCAGTTGAGCTGGACCAGTGCCAGCGCCATTTACCCCAGCGACCCGCAGATGGCCCTGACGCTATATGCCGCCGTCAATCAGGCAATGGCCGGCTACATCAAACAGCGCAATTTTGACACCATCCACCTGCACGATTACCACGTGGGGCTGGTGCCCTTTTACCTGGGCGATGACTACCTGCAAAACGTGCCGGTGCATTTTACCATCCACAACGCCACCTACCAGGGCATTACCCCCCTGATTGGCGGTGGGTTTAATTCGCTGGACCGCATCAACCTGCCGGGCTGGGCGCTGTTCCACAAATACTTTGACTTTTTTGATAACCTCAATCTAATGAAAGCCTGCCTGCTCAAGGTGTATGAAACCGGCGGCAAAATCACCACCGTCAGCGGCGATATTGCCGGCACCTGGGGCTACGCCGCCGAACTCAAAATGAACCATGATCAGGTTTGGGGCCAGGCTTACGCCCAAAAAGGTTCGCCGCCCGGTGAGGTGTTTGTGCCCAATCGCCACCTGGACTTGTTTGAAAAATTGCCCGTGGCCGGCATCACCAACGGCATGAGCGACATCAACCGCGCCGAAAACCTGCCCTGGCTCAAAGCCGGCGTATTGCAAGACATCCAGAAAAAGCGCGGGCCGAGCAACCCCATCTTCAAAAACCCGTTCACCCAGGCAGAAATGCTCAGCAAAGACCACAACTTTACTGCCGACAGCCTGGATGTAAAGGCCGAACTCAAACGCCTGCTGCACATGGAGGTTTTTGGCTCGGAACCGATGTGGGACCCCATCCTGATTACCGCCGTTGGCCGGCTGGTGGCCCAAAAGAATCTGGGGCTGGCCGCCGATATTATTGAACGGGTGCTCAATTACGACGGCGGCACCAAATTTGTAATTTTAGCCTCCGCGCCAGATGATGAAGCCGACGGCAAAGCCGCCGAAGCCCACTTCTTTTCGCTGGCAGCCCGTTACCCGGATCGAGTTTATTTTAACAACGGCTTCAACCTGCCGCTCTCAAAACTGATTTTTGCCGGCGGCGACTTCTCTCTCATTCCCAGCCGTTTTGAGCCGTGCGGCCTGGTTGATTACGAGGCCAGCCTGGTGGGCAACGTGGTTATTGGCCGGGCCACCGGCGGGCTAACCAAAGTGCGTCACTGCGCCTACCTGTACGACTGGCTCGATGTGAGCGACCGCTACGGCGAAGCCAACGCCTTTTTCTGGCAGGTTAAAGCCGCCATCGATACCTATCGCCTCAACCGCACCCACCATAATTATCTGGTGCAAACGGCCATGAACATCGATGCCAGTTGGGACAAATCGGCAGCCAAATACATTGAAATGTACCGCTACGGCTTTTTAACCAAACAATGGCTGGCCGCCCGCCAGCGGCTGCTCACCGACTTTGGCTCGGCGCTGGGCAATGAGCGCCAGCTCTTTTCAGAATTTTTCCTGCCGGCTCACGACGAGTACGCCGACCCGTTTGACTGGGCGCTCCGGCACACGCTGGATAAATCGTGAAACCTTGCACAATGTAGCTTTGACTATCTGTATCACATCGTTTATAATGCGGATGTTTGAGCAGAAACGTTTCCGCCGGGCCGGCCAATTATGTTAGCCAGTGTCAAATCAACCGTTCGGCTGCTCCATCCGGGGCTTGGGCTAAAACGCTGGCTCATACTGCTGCTGATCGGCCTGACCCTGCTGAGTTTGGGTGTTGGCCTGTTTCTGCGAGAACTGTACGCCGAGGTTACTTACCCTGCCGTCCTTCGGCTGCTGCTGTTACAAAGTCTGCCGCGCGGGTGGCGAGTGATTATTTTTGCGGCCATTGGCGCGGGGTTAGCCGGGTACAGTCTTTTCCAATTAAATAAGCTGATGCTTGAAGCTTTTCTGCCAGATCAAGCCGATATGGGCTACATTGCCGAGCAGGTCTACCGCCATCGTCGCCGCCGACGGGGCGGCCCCAAAGTTGTGGTAATTGGGGGCGGAACAGGTTTAAGCGTCCTGTTGAGTGGGTTAAAACATCATACAGAAAACATTACCGCCATTGTAACCGTAGCCGATGACGGCGGCTCTTCTGGCAAACTCCGCCGCGAGTTGGGCGTGCTGCCGCCGGGCGATTTTAGAAACTGCATTGCCGCCCTGGCCGATGACGAAGCGCTCACCACCCAATTGTTCCAGTATCGTTTCAGAAGCGGCGGGCTTGAGGGCCACAGTTTTGGCAACCTGTTCATTACCGCCATGGCCGGAGTGACCGGCTCGTTTGAAGAAGGGCTGTACCAGAGCGGGCGGGTGTTGAAAATCAGAGGGAGCATTTTGCCCAGCACCCTGGCTAACATTACGCTCTTTGCCGAGGTTAACGCCGGGCTGCAAACCCGCACTATTCAGGGTGAAAGCGCCATTCCCGAAGCCAACGCCCCCATCGAGCGCGTCTATTTTGAGCCAGACTCGCCGCCGGCCTTTCCGCCCGCGGTGCAGGCCATTCTCAACGCCGATGTGATTGTCGCCGGGCCGGGCAGCCTGTATACCAGTGTTATCCCAAACCTGCTGGTTGCAGAAATTACCGCCGCCATCCGGGCCAGTCACGCCAGGAAAATTTTTATTTGCAACGTGGCCAACCAACCCGGTGAAACCGATGGTTACACCCTGTCAGACTACGTGCAAGCCATTGAGGCGCACACCCAAACCGGCCCGTCTCCCACCATCCCGGACCCACTCTTTAATTACATCTTGGCCAACAACAACCTGTCCTGCCCCATCCCCACGGCCATGAGCCACCTGACCGCCGTATTACCGGCGACACCGCCCGGCAGCAAATATCAGGTCATTGGCGCCGATGTGGTCGATGAAGCGCACCCGTGGCGTCATAATTCAACCAAGCTGGCTAACCAATTAATGGTTTGGTTCAAAAACAATCAATTATCATAGATTTTGGAGGAAACACAAATGACGACAAAAGTTGGTATTAACGGATTTGGCCGCATTGGCCGACAAGTATTCAAAGCGATCCGCGATCTGTACCCGGATACTCTGGAAGTTGTAGCCGTAAATGATATTGGCGATGTGCCGACCATGGCCCATCTGCTCAAATACGACTCAAACTACGGCAAGTTCGACGGCACCGTGGAAGTTGTTGAAGGCGGGCTGAGCGTTGACGGCAAACTGCTGAAAGTACTGGCTGAACGCGACCCGGCCAACCTGCCCTGGGGCGCGCTGGGTGTAGACATTGTGGTTGAGTCCACCGGGCTGTTCACCCAGGCCGAAAAAGCCGCCGCGCACATTAAAGCCGGCGCCAAAAAAGTGATCATCAGCGCCCCGGCCAAAGGCGAAGACCTGACCATTGTGCTCGGCGTTAACGAAGACCAGTACGACTCGTCCAAACATCACATTGTATCCAACGCTTCCTGCACCACCAACTGCCTGGCCCCGGCCGCCAAAGTAGTCAACGACAAATTTGGCATTGTCAAGGCGCTCATGACCACCATTCACGCCTACACCAACGACCAGAAAATTCTGGACCTGCCCCACAAAGACCTGCGCCGCGCCCGCGCCGCCGCCATGAGCATTATTCCCACCACCACCGGCGCCGCCAAAGCCGTGTCCCTGGTAATCCCCGAACTCAAAGGCAAGTTTGATGGTTACGCCCTGCGCGTGCCTACCTCCACTGTGTCGGTGGTTGACTTTGTGGCCGAAGTAGAAAAAGAAACCACCACCGCAGAACTGCGCGCCGCCCTCAAAGAAGCCGCCGCCAACAGCAAAGTTATGAACTATGTTGAAGAACCGCTGGTTTCCATTGACTTTAAAGGCGACCCGGCGTCCAGTTCCATCGACGCCGAATTCTGCCAGGTGATTGGTGGCAATCTGGTCAAAGTGGTGACCTGGTACGACAACGAGTGGGGTTATTCTAACCGCACCGCCGACCTGGCTGATCTGATGGCCAGCAAGCTGTAATTTTTTAATAATTACACCTTACAGAGAGGCTGATATATCAGCCTCTCTTTTTTTTCACACAATAACTTCCTAATTGACGCCGCCAGCGAATGATGCTATAATCGCTCTGAATTAGATAAAATTGGGCTCCGCGCCAGCAAGCGCACTTTATCTCCATTCCCCAATCAAAAAAATCCGATACTTATTGAGAACAAATCCATAAAATTAACATTATATTGTTTTGTATTGCCTCGTAACCCGGCTGGAAAAATCAGCTTTTGTTAAGTAAAACGTATCACGTTAACTAGATTTTGTCCTTACCACCTTTGGACGTTGTTTTCCCTATAATTGACCAAAAAATTCCAGGTTGTACCACAACACAGATGAACATGGATATGTAGGAGTTTGCACTATGAACATGGCTGAACTCGAAGCCAAGACTCTTGAAGATTTGCGCTTTATTGCCAGAGAAACAAATATTTCTGGTTATAGCCGCCTCAAAAAGAGTGACCTGATTTTACAAATACTCAAACACCAGGCCGAAGCTCAGGGCTTTATCTTTGGCGGCGGCGTGCTGGAAATCATTCAAGACGGAATTGGCTTTTTGCGTTCGGTAGATTTACTGCCCGGCCCGGACGACATCTACGTTTCCCAAAGCCAGATTCGCCGTTTTGGCCTGCGCACCGGAGACATGGTTATTGGCCAGGTTCGCCCGCCCAAAGAAACTGAAAAATACTTTGGCCTGCTGCGGGTAGAAGCTGTAAACGGGCTTGATCCCGAAGCCGCCAAAAAACGCCCCGTCTTTGAGCGAATGACCCCCATTTTCCCCCAGGAACGGCTGGTGCTGGAAACCAAAAAGAACGTGCTGTCAACCCGATTGCTGGACATGCTGGCTCCCATTGGCCGCGGTCAGCGCGGGTTAATTGTATCGCCGCCCAAAGCCGGTAAAACCACCATTCTCAAACAAATTGCCAACGGCATCAGCGAGAATTACAGTGATGTTCACATGATGGTTGTACTTATCGGCGAGCGCCCGGAAGAAGTCACCGATATGGACCGGTCGGTGGACGCCGAAGTGATGGCCGCCACCTTTGACGACCCCGAGTCGGATCAAACCCGCGTGGCCGAAATGGCCCTGGCCAAAGCCAAACGGCTGGTAGAAGGCGGCCGCGACGTGATCATTTTGATGGACTCAATTACCCGGCTGGCCCGAGCCTACAACCTGGTAGTGCCGCCCAGCGGCCGCACCCTCTCCGGCGGTATCGACCCCGCGGCGCTCTACCCGCCCAAACGGTTTTTTGGCGCGGCCCGCAACCTTGAAGAAGGCGGCAGCCTGACCATCATTGCCACCTGCCTGGTAGATACCGGCAGCCGCATGGATGATGTCATCTACGAAGAATTCAAAGGCACGGGCAATATGGAAATGCACCTCACCCGCAAGCTGGCCGAGCGCCGCTTCTTCCCGGCCATCGACATTGAGCGCTCCAGCACGCGCCGCGAAGACCTGCTGCTGCCTCCAGAAGACTTGCAGAAGGTCTGGACATTGCGCCGGATGATCACTGCAGTTGGCGGCGGCACTGATGCCACCGAAATGATTCTGGAAAGATTGCCCAAAACGGACAACAACGCCGAATTTTTGGCCACCCTGCATAAAGAAATCTACTAACACCGTATCCCCTCGGCGCAACACCCCGGCCTGACGGGTAACTCCATATTTGACACATCTTCAGAGGTCAGCTATCATGCTGGCCTCTTTAATATG
>CAYOXS010000107.1:0-16440 GCA_964407935.1 uncultured Caldilineaceae bacterium | reverse complement strand
CGGCGGCGTAGTTGGGCACCGGCGCGTTGAGCGTGGTCGCGTCGAGCGGGTCCGGCCCGGCGATAGCGCCCAGCAGCAGGGCCACGTCTTCCACGTCTTTGCCAAACGGGCCAATCTGGTCCAGCGACGAGCCGTGAGCGATGGCCCCGTAGCGGCTGACCCGGCCGTAGGTGGGTTTGAGGCCGACGACGCTGCAAAACGAGGCCGGCTGGCGAATGCTGCCGCCGGTATCGGTGCCCAGCGCGCCCAGCGCCTCATCGGCGGCGATGGCCGCGGCGCTGCCGCCGCTGCTGCCGCCCGGCACGCGGCCGGTGTCCCACGGGTTGTGGGTGGTTTTGTAGGCCGAATATTCGGTGGAGCTGCCCATTGTAAATTCATCGGTGTTGGTTTTGCCCACAAACACCGCCCCGGCCTCGCGCAGTTTGCGCACGGTGGTGGCGTCAAAAGGCGGCGTAAAACCTTCCAGTATTTTAGAGCCGGCGGTGGTCGGCACGCCCTGGGTGATGATAGCGTCTTTAATGGCCAGCGGGATGCCCAACAGCGGGTTGTCTTCGCCGGTGGCGCGGCGCTCGTCGGCCAGTTGGGCCATTTGCAAAGCCAGTTCCGGTTGCAGGCTGATGTACGCGCCCACCCGCTTTTCTACGGCGTCGATGCGCTCCAGCACGCTTTCGGTCAATTCCACGGCGGTAATTTCGCCGTGGCGGAGTTTGGCTTGCGCCTCGTGAATGGTCAATTGGTAGAGTTTCAAGTAATACTCCTGTGAAAATAGAGTTGGTTGGCCCTCACCCCCTGCCCCCCTCCCCCTCCCCAAATTTTTGGTGCGGGGGTTGGGGGGAGGGGTAATCTAATCAATCCAACACCGCTTTTACCCGAAAGCTGCGGTCATCGGCGTCCGGGGCGTTGGCCAGCGCGTCTTCGTTATCCAGCGACAGGCGGCGCTCGTCGGCGCGCATCACATTAAACAGGGGGATGGCGCTGGTGGTGGGGGGAATATCGGTGGTGTCGAGCTGCTGCAACATTTCGGCGTAGTCCAGCACGCTGGAAAGCTGCTCCTGAAACATCAGTTTTTCTTCGTCAGACAGGGTCAGTTTGGCCAGCTCGGCGATAGTTTCAACTTCTGCACGGCTGATTTTGGCCATGAGGTTCCTCCAGATGGGCGAAATTGCGCGGTCATGATATGGGTGGGCAGGCAGATTGTCAAGCACTCTCCGGGTCAGTTACTCCGCTTTTTTAACCGTCAGCCGAAAGCCATCCATTTTGGTGACCACCACCTGCGCCCCCACCGGGATGGGCTGGCCGTCGGCACTTGTGGCGCGCCAGCGTTCGCCCCAGACAAACACGGTGCCGTCCGGCTCGAGCGCTACTTTTACGGTGCCTACCGCGCCGAGCATCGCTTCTTCGCCGGTGGTGGGCTGCCGTTTCATTATCTGCAACACCTTGCGAAAGCCAAAGCCGACAATAATGGCCATGCCCACCGGAATACCGACAATCGACGGCATGGGAATATCGTAGGCAAACTCGCTGGTGTTGAACAGGATGATGGCCCCCAGAATAAAGGCCACCACGCCGGTGGTGGTGAGCGCGCCAAACGTAGGTGTAAACAGCTCGGCTACCAGCAGGCCAATCGCCAAAATGATCAGCGCCAGCCCGGCGTAATTAACCGGCAACTGGCCAATGCCGTACAACCCCACGAGCAGCAAAATTACCCCAATAATCCCGCCGATGTAGCTGCCCGGATGGATGATTTCATACGCAATGGCCAGGCTGCCAATTGAAACCAGCAGCAGGGCGAGCGACGGGTTGGTGATCACCTCCAGCAAATCTTCCAGCATTGTTGCTTCAAGGGTGCTGGTTGGGGCGCTGGCTGTGTGCAGTGTTATTTCCTCGCCGTTAACCTCCACCACAAAACCATCTATCTGCCGCAGCAGGTCGTCGAGATCATTGGCCACAAAATCGATGACGCCCAGCTCAAGCGCTTCCTGGGCGGTGGCGGCTTTGGCTTCGGTGATAGCCTGCTGCGCCCAATCGATAGCTTCGTCGCCGCGGCGGTCGGTCAGGTTTTTGATGTCGGCCACCAGAATGTTCTCAATTTTGGCCCGCAGGGTTTCGTCAATATCGGCGCCGCCGCCATCAACCGGGCTGGCCGCGCCGATGCTGGTATTGGGGGCCATCGCCGCCACGTGGGCGGCCAAAGTAATGAACGTGCCGGCCGAGGCGGCAAAGCCGCCGCGCGGCCAAACGTAAACCACTACCGGCACGTCGCTGGAGATGATTTGCTGGATGATCTGGCGGGTCAAATCGACGCTGCCGCCGGGCGTATTGAGCCGAATGACCAGCGCTTCGGCGTTGCGGGCATCGGCGGCCTCAATGGCGCGTTCAATAAAACTGAGCATCACCGGCGTCACCGGGCCATCAACATCAACCACCAGCACTTCTCGCTGGGTTTGGGCCAGCGTTGCCGGCGCCAGCAGGTGGGTTACCACCAGCGCCAGATAGATCAGCCGCAAAAATTTGTGCAATACCGGCATAGGGTCCTCGCTTTTAGTAAACCGTGTATCGATATTATAGCCCGGCCGGCAGGCCGCGCCAAGCCGGGTTAAAGGTTGAGGTTGGCCGTATTTGTGTTACAATGCGGAGCGGTCAGCTCACCCAAGGAGACTCCCATCGACCCAACACAGACTCATGGCCAAAAGCGCAGCCAGCCTTTTATTCTGGCGGTGACCCTGTTTGGCCTGGCGCTGGGCTTTAACGCCAGCACCCTTGATCCCTTTATTTACACCGAAAAAGTGCGTTTGCTGGCTCCGCCGGAGCTAAAAAATACCGCCCTCGGCGGAATTACTATTTTGGCGTTGCTGATGGCGCTGCTGGTGCAGCCGCTGGTGGGCCAATGGAGCGACCGTGCCCGCGGGCGATGGGGCAAACGCGCCCCGTTTCTGATTGCCGGTTCGGTGGGCATGAGCCTGGCGCTGGCGATACTGGTGGGGGCCAACAGTTTGGCCGTGCTGCTGGTTGGCGCGTTGCTGGTGTCAATGTTTTCCAACACTACCCAGGCGGCCTGGCAGGCGCTCATCCCCGATTATATTCGGGTGGCCCAGCACGGCACGTCGGCGGGGGCCAAAACGGTGCTGGAGCTGGTGGGCGTGGTCAGCGGCATTGGCGTAGTGGGCTATTTTCTCTCGCGGGGCAATTTGTGGGCCGCCCCGGCGGTGACCGCCGGCCTGTTTTTGGCAATTTTGCTGGTAACATTGGGGCTGGTGCTGAAAACCCCGGCCACCGGCAGCGAGTCGCCGCCACGCCAACAGGCCAGTTTTGCGGCGACGTTTGCCGTCAATTTAAAAAATGCGCCGCCGGCGTTTTTGTGGTGGATGCTTAACCGGATTTTGTTTTGGGCGGCGGCTATTTCTGTCCGTACCTTTTTGCTCAATTATCTGGAAGATGTGCTCGGTCTCACCCCGGCCGAGGCGCAGGCGCAAAGCAGCCGAATTTTAATTTTGCTGGGACTGGGCGTGTTTGTGTTGGCGCTGCCTGCTGGCGCGGTGGCCGACCGGATTGGGCGGCGGCCGATTTTGATTTTGGCCGGCCTGCTGGCGGCCGGCGGCGCGGCGCTGCTGGTGGTTTCCCGCGATCTGCCAATTTTATACGTGGCCGGCGGGCTGATTGCCGGCGCGGCCGGCATATTTGCCAGCGCCAGTTGGGCACTGGCAACCAACCTGGCTCCGCACCGCGAAGGCGCGCTGTATCTGGCGCTGGCCAACGCGGCCACGGTGGTGGGTAGCATTGTCGGCCGGGTAGGCGGCGCGCTGATCGATGGCCTCAACCAGTGGCTCGGCACGGCAACCACCGGCTATCTGGTGGATTACAGCATCGCTGCGTTATTTTTTTTGGTCAGCAGCCTGGTTGCCCTCAAAATCCCGGAGACCATCCAGCGCCACGGCGATACCGCCGGCCCGGAGTAACGGCCCGGCTAGCGCTGGTCCTGGCCGTAGTCGGGCACGTATTCGGCCCGTTTGATTTTGTTGGTGGGGGTTTTGACAAAGGGCGCGCGCTGTTCGACCACTTTCTGGATTTGCGAAAAAGTGGGCAGTATTTTGTTCACCTGCCGGCGCACATCTTCTAAAATCTGTTCGATGTCCTCGGCAATGATCTCTTCTGATTTGTTCTTTTCGATGCTCTGGATGTAGCTGTAATCGGGGTAAATCCGGGCGGTCAACTGGCCTTCCAGTTGAAAAACCAGAGCTTCGTCTACAAACGGTGAGGATTTGAGCTTGTCTTCGATAATTTCGGGATAGATGTTTTCGCCGGATGGCCCAATGATCACGTTTTTGGAGCGCCCCTTGATGAACAGGTAGCCGTCCGCGTCAATGTAGCCGCGGTCACCGGTAATCAGCCAGCCATCGCTGGTGAATACCCGCCGGGTTTCGCTTTCGTTTTTGTAATAGCCCTGCATCACGCTGGGGCCTTTCACCAGAATTTCACCGATGCCGGTTTCCGGGTTGGGTTCAATAATTTTCACCTGCACATCCTGAATCGGATAACCGGTGGACCCCAGCCGGGTGGCGTGGATGGGCGAGCCGGTCACCAGCGGCGCGCATTCGCTCAGGCCGTAGCCAATGGCGTAGGGGATACCGGCTTCGCGCAAAAACAGTTCGGCATCTGAGGCCAAACTGGCCCCGCCGATCAGTATCCCCTGCATATTGCCCCCAAATACCGCCTTTACTCTGCGGCCAATAAGCCGGTAAACCAGTTTTCTGGTCAGCGGCAGCTTTACCAGTTGGCGCAGCGCCGGGTTGCCAGCAATGGCCGGCACCACCTGCTTTTGATAAATCTTTTCAAAGATCAGCGGGACGGCGGCCATAAACGTTGGTTTGACCTGCTGCATGGCGCTGAGCAGTACCTTTGGCGACGGTTTCTTGTCCATGTAATACATTGACGCGCCGCAGTACAGCGGCGACAGCAGGGTAATGGTTGAGCCAAAGGCGTGAGCCATCGGCAAAATGGCCAGCAATACGCTTTCTTCGGTGATCACTTTCACCAGCTCCGGCCCGCCGATCAGGTTGCTTACCAGATTTTTGTGGGTGAGCATTACCCCTTTGGAATGGCCGGTGGTGCCGGAGGTGTACAAAATCTGGGCCAGGTCGTCTTCCCTGATTTCGGTGGCGGGCAGTTCGGGGCTGGATTTTTCGCGGGCCTGCCGGATTTTTTCGGGCAGGTGGTGGAGCGGGTTCCACGGGTTGTCGTGGGCCGGCGGCTCGCCGAGCGGAGTCAGGCTGGTCAGCTCGACAATGATGTTGATTTTTTCCAGCGAGGGCAGATTGAGGCTGTTGTACAGCGCCTCGTCAATGATAATGGCTCTGGCTTCGGAATGGTTGATGATGTAATCGATGTCGGGTTCCGGGAATTCCGGCATTACCGGCACCACTACCGCGCCCATGGTCATCACACTCAAAAACGCTACAGACCAGTTGGGCGAGTTGAGTCCCACCAGCACCACTTTATCGTGCGGATTAACCCCGTACTGGCGCAACTGCTGTTGCAGGTTTTTTACCCGCTCGCCCAATTCACGGTAGGTAAAGGGCAGCTGGCCGGCAAAGGCCAGCGCCGGCCGGTCGGCGTATTTTTGAACCGCGGCCTCAAAAAATGCATCGAGGGTGAGTTTAGGCAGATTTAACGTCATTGTTGTTTTTCCTGATTGGGTTGAATGATTTGACCGGCCTTGAGCTGCTCAACCAGCCGGGCGTTCTCAATGGCGACGGCGGTTTGGTTGGCCATGGCGGTCATAATTTTAATATCGCGTTGGGTAAAATCCGGCCCATCCAGATTGTTGGCGGCAGTTAATGTGCCAAGAATTGTACCCCGAAAGATAATAGGCACAACCAGTACCGCGCCGGCCTGGTTGTACTGCCGATACTGCTGCACCTGCTGGCTTTCGCGGGGGTCAGGCTGCTCCTTGGGCGAGAGCGCCGGTATTTTCTCGCGGATGACCCAGCCGCTCAAACCGGCCATCATTTGGGCAAACGATGTGACCGGTTTGTATTGGGTTGATTCAACATTGGTGACAATATTGGTGATATTTTGCCGGGCCAAATCCACCAGAATCAACGCTGCCCGGTGCGCGGGCAGTGTGTGGCTAATGCTGTTCACGGCGTCCTGCAACAGGTCGGCCAGGCTGGTGATGGTGGTCAGCGACAGGCTGAAGCGGTACAGCGCCTCGGTATCGGCCAGCATGGCGGCGCTTTGCTCAAACAGGCGGCGATAGCGGGCCTCGCTGTGTTTGAGCTTTTGCGCCATGTTGTGTTTGTACAGGGCCATTTCGATGGTGCTGGGCAGGTCGCGGTTTTCAAAGGGCTTTAGCATGTAGCCGGCCGGTTCGGTTTGTTTGGCTCGCTCAAAGGTTTCGGCGTCGGTGTAGGCCGTCATAAAAACAATGGGCGTCACCTGTCGCTGGCGGATTTCTTGGGCCGCTTCAATGCCATCGAGCGAGCCTTGGAGTTTGATGTCCATCAGAATCAAATCCGGTTCAAGTTCCAGCGCCCGGCTAATGGCTTCTTCGCCGCTGGCGACAATGGCCATTACCGGGTAGCCGTGCTGCTCCAGACACAGTTTGATGTTAGCAGCGACAATAAATTCATCTTCAACAAGTAATATTCGGGCTTTGGGCATTCTGTTACTTATCAGTTTGGCAAAAAAAAGTTTTATTGCAGCCATCAACCGGGGTTGTCAGAAATAACCCGGTTCAGTGTTTCGATCAGTTTTTGCTGGGCCTGGGGCGATAATCCGCCGGCTGCCGCCGCCTGCAAAACGGGTTCCCAGTGCGGCACCGGCGTGTCCTGCCAGGCGATGCCGGCGGCTTCAAACACGGGCCGGGTGGCCGGCCACGCCTCGGCCACCAGCGCCACCGGCTGGCTGCCATCGAGCGGCAGCGGCAGCGAAGTAGGCGGCGCGGACGTCGCGGGTGGTTGTTCGGCGGCGGGCAGCAGGCCAAACAGGCGCGCCGCGTTGCGGCCCATAATGTTGTCGGCAGCGGCGGGCGGCAACTTGAGCCGCTCAATTTCCTCGATAAACGAGCTGAAATCCGGGGCGGTCTGGCGGCGCGGGTAAAGCCGCAGCGGGTAGTCTGAGCCGTACAATATTTTGCCGGAGTCGACGCAGTGCAGGGCCGTGGCAAAAATTTTGGCGGTAGAGTACAGCAGCGGCGAGGCCGCCGTATCGTACCACACATTTTTGAGCACCCGGCCAACTTTGGGCATCAACTCATAAAACAACAATCCGCCGCCCCAGTGAGCCAGAATGAGCTTTAAATCCGGCAGAGTTTGCGCCAGCCGGTAGTAATGGCGCAGCGGGGTTGTGCTTTTGCCGGGGTAGTAGGGGCCAACCGCTTCGTTAACATGCAGATTGAGGGGAATATTGTGCCGGATGCAGGCCTCGGCCAGGCGCAAAAAATGGGGGTCGCTCAGACTGAAACCCTGGGCGTACGGGTTCAGTTCGCCCACCCCGGCAAACCCGGCATCGAGGCAGCGGTGCAGTTCGGCCAGGGCCAGCGGGCCGGCGTTGGGCTGAATGACCGCCAGCGGGATAATCCGGTTGGGCCAGCGCTGCGCCAGTTCAATGGCGCGGTTGTTGCACTCCACGCAGGCCTCATGCCGCCGAAAATACTCGCCCACCAGCGCCACCCGCGCCAGCCCGGCGCAGTCCATATCGGCCACCATTTGCTCGGCGCTGGCCCAGCCCTGCACCGATTTTGGCCCCAGCAGCAGCCCCCAATACGGCTCGCGGCCGGCCAATTGGGCCGGGTCAATGGTGGGCGGCATAAAATGAACGTGGGCATCAATGCGCATGGGCCGTTCTTTCTGCATGGCCGGATAATAGCACGGATAGGGCCAAAACGCTACCGGGATTGCTTTCTGTTAGGCGTTTGGGTACAATCTTAACAACTTGCGAGAGGGTCCAGCACGATGGGTTTTATTGACGAGTGGCGGGCGCAGACAGCCGGCTCCATTGTTGAGGCGGCCCGGCTGGCGCCGCGGCTGCCCAATGTTGATCTCAAATTTGAGCTAATGGTGGTTGGCGTGCTGTGGCCGGCCCGGCAGCGGATTCAGGATTTTGAGGTGGATGCGCTGGGGGCGGTGCAGGAAATTGTCGGCGGGCGCGCCGTGACCGTGCTGCGTCAGGTGCAGCAGTGGACCGACGACATGCTGGCTGCCGCCCGCAGTCTGGCCGCGCTCGCGCCGCGCAGCAGCGAACTTGACTCCGATTTGAAAAAACTGATCGCCTATTTTAACGCGTTTCCGGTGTTTGCCCGGCAACTGGCCCAAAACGCAGCCGCCCCGCCGCCGGAGGTTGTTGCCCCGGTAGCCGTGCAGGCCCCGCCGCGCGTGCTGCTGGCCTACGTTCAGCGTGATGGGGTTGAGCTGGCCGCAGAAATCCGCCAGACGCTGGCAGCCGAAGGGGTTTCGGTGTGGCCGGATTTAGGCCAACCAGCCGGCCAGCGCAACTGGTGGGCGCAAATGACCGCGGCCATCGCCGAGGCTGAATATTTGGTGGTGGTGATGACGCCGGCGGCGGCGCAATCCAAATTGATTCGCCGCCAGTGGCGGGCGGCCAGCCAGCATGGCACCTGCATTTTTCCGGTGACCCGCGCTGACGACATCGATTACTCGCTGCTGCCCCGCTGGATCAGGCAGGTTCACTTTTTCAATTTAAAGCTGGAATGGCCCAAGCTGATTGCCGCGCTCAAACAAAAATGCGAAACCCCGCGCGTGCCGTTTATGGCCGATGACCTGCCGGACGATTTTGTCGACCGGCCCCAGCTCAGCAAGCGGCTGCTTAGTTACCTGTTTGACCCCGTCCGCGAAGAGTCAATCCCCGGCACGGTGGGGCTGTACGGCGCGGGCGGATACGGCAAAACCACGCTGGCCCAAATGGTCTGCCACAACGACGACATCCGCCAGGTGTTTGACAACGGTATTTTGTGGGTAACGCTCGGTGAAACCCCCGGCGATTTGAGCCGCCACGTGGTTGATTTGATCGAGGTGCTCAGCGGCGAGCGCCCCGGCTTTTCCGGGCTTGACGCGGCCGTGGTGCGGCTCAGCGAACTGCTGGCCGACCGCGAACTGCTGCTGGTCATCGACGATGTGTGGGACTCGGCCCATCTCAAACCTTTTTTGCAGGGCGGCAGCCACTGCGCCCGGCTCATCACCACCAGAAACATCAGCATGTTGCCGGTTGACACCAAAATTACAGAAATTGGCCCCATGCAGCCCGCCGAAGGCGTATCGCTGCTGCGCTACCAGCTCCCCGCCGGCGGTGAGAGCGACTTGCAGGCGCTGGCCCAGCGCATGGGCGGCTGGCCGCTGCTGCTCAAACTGACCAACGGCACCCTGCGCGAGCGGACGCAAAAATACAAACAACCGCTGCTCGAGGCGGTTGCCTTTGTCAATCAGGCGCTCGACCAGCGCGGCCTGACCGCGTTTGATGACCAGAGTGAAGATGGTCGCGATCTGGCGGTGAACCAGGCCATCACGATCAGCCTGGATCAACTCACCCCGGTTGAGCGCGAGCGCTTTAACGAACTGGCCATCTTCCCGGACGACATCGATATTCCGCAGGCCACGCTGGAAACGCTGTGGGGCGCAACCGCTGGCCTGGATGATTTTGACACCGAAGAGCTAGCCGATCACCTGCACGCGCTGTCGCTGTTGTCAAAGTTTGATTTAACCAGCCGCCAGATTCGGCTGCACAAAGTGATGCACAGCTACCTGCGCTACCAGCAGCGCGAGCAGCTTGTCCGAATTCACCAGCAGTTTCTGGAAGCGCACGTGGCCGCGGTGGGCCGCTGGAGCAACCTGCCCGCCAGCGATGGCTACATGTGGACGCACCTGGCCTACCACCTGCTCAACGCCAACCGCGCCGCCGAGCTGCTGCACACGGTCAAAGAGCTGCCCTATCTGGCCGCCAAAATCCAGATCAAAGGCTCGCACTACGCCGAGAGCGATTTAAAAACGGCGCAGGCGCTCAGCCCCACCGATGCGGCGCTGGGCGCGCTGCGGCGGGCCGTGTCGCAGGCCAGCTATCTGCTGGTGAAAACCCAAAACCCGGCCGACATCATCAACACCCTGCACAGCCGCATGGTCAACATCCCGGATTTGGCCGGCATTGTTGACTCGGCCAATTTGCCCCGGCCGCTCATCACCGCCCGCCACATGCTGCCGGATCTGCCCGACCCCCGGCTCATCCGCACTTTGTGGGGCCACACCACCGGCGTGCTGGATTGCGCCATCAGCGCCGATGGTTCTACCACCGTTTCTGTGGATAAAGACAACACCGTGATTATTTGGGATACCAACACCGGCGCGGCCCGCTTCCGGGTAATGCCCAGCGACAGCAAAGTGTGGAGTTGCGCGGCCAACGCCGATGGCTCGGTGGTGGTGTACGGCGCGGCCGATGGCCGGGTAACGCTGCTTGATACGGCCGCCGAAGCCGTGAAAAAATTGTGGAACGCCCACGAGGCCGGGGTGATCAGTTGCTGCATCAGCGCTGATGGCAAACTGGTGGTCACCGCCTCAAAAGACAAAACCCTGAAAATCTGGGATGCGGCCACCGGCACGCAGCGAGCGGTGCTGGAGGGCCACGAGCGCACCGCCACCCGCTGCGGCATCAGCGCCGATGGCCGGGTAGTGGTTTCGGCTTCTAACGACGGCACGGTCAAATTGTGGGATGCCGCCACCGGCGCGGAACACCGCACCTTTGTGGTTGGGGCGGTTGATACCGGCGTCGATCAGCTTACTTTTTACAGCCAGCGCGACATCAGCTTTGGCTGCGCCATCAGCGCCGACGGCCGCGTGGTGGCCGGGGCGTCGTCGGCCGGTATATTAAATGTGTGGGACGCTGCCTCCGGCGAGCTGAAATTTGGCACAATGGTCGATAAACGGGGGGTGTACGGCCTGGCGCTCAGCAGCGACGGCGGCCGGGTGGTCACCGCCTCCAGCACCGGCGCGCTCAGCGTGAGAGACACCGCCGGCACGTTGCTGATGCGGCTTGAGGACCACACCCGCATTGTGAACGCCTGCGACATCAGCGCCAACGGGCTGCGTATCGTCTCGGCCTCTGATGATAAAACGGTAAAAGTGTGGGATGGCGGCAGCAGCGCCGCAGCCAGTTTGGCCGACGTGCCGTACAAACTCGCGGCTCAAACCTGCGCCGTCAGCGCCGATGGCCGGCTGGCGGTGACCGCGCTGGCCGATAATTCGGTGAAAGTGTGGGATGTGGCCGGCGGCGCGGATTTGGTCACCCTGCGGGGACACACCCGCCGGGTCAATAGCTGCGCCATCAGCGCCGATGGCACGCTGGTGGTTACGGCCTCGCAGGATCAAACGGCCATCGTTTGGGACGCCGCTACCGGCCAGCCGCAGCACACGCTGGCCGGCCACAGTTGGTCGGTGAACGGCTGCGCCATTGGCGCTAACGGGCTGTTGCTGATGACCGCTTCTGATGACAGCACGATCAAAGTGTGGGAAACCCGCAGCGGCGAAGAACGTTTCACTCTCAGCGGCCACAGCCGGGCGGTAAAAAGCTGCGCCATCAACAGCAACGGGGCGATGGCCGTTTCCGCTTCCGGCGACGGCACGCTGCGCCTGTGGAATCCGCACACCGGCGAGCAGCGGGCCGTGCTCACCGGCCACACCGCGCTGGTCAACACCTGCGCTATCAGCGCCGACGGCAGCACCGTGGTCTCGGCGTCGCTGGACAAAACGCTCAAAGTGTGGAACACCCGCCCCGCCGCGGAACGGCTCACGCTGGCCGGCCACGATGCCAGCGTCACCGGCTGCGCCATCAGCGCCGACGGCCGGGTAGTGGTGTCTGTGGCCCGGGACAAAACGCTCAAAGTATGGGATGGCCGCTCCGGGGCGTGTTTGGGCACGTTGTTTGTGGATGAACCGCTGCACGACTGCGCCTGCTCGGCCGACGCCGGCGACATTGTGGCGGTGAGCAGCGGCGGCGTTTATTTTTTGAAACTGGTGCAATAAATGGCTTTTGAACAACAGTGGCGCGAGCAAGCGCATCATTGGATTGCCGAGTGCGTGCAGTTGGCCCAGGCCAACCCCGATGGCGAACTGGAATCGGTGCTGGCCGCGGTGGCGGTGCTGTGGCCGCTGCGCGAGCCGGTGCAGCAGTTTGATCTGGAGGTCATCGCCGCGGTACACCAGCAGGCCGGCGGCGGCTCAAAGTTTGTGCTGCAGCAGGTGCAGGCCTGGGATGATGGCGATCTGCTCAAAACCGCCCGCCGTTTCCGCCGCGATCTGGCCCAAAACCCCGATCTGCTGGGTGCGGTCAACCACTTGCTGGAGCAGTTTGGCGCAAAGGCCGAGTTTGATCGCCTGGCCGCGGCCGGCCAGCCGGCAGCTGCGAGTGCCGCAGCGGTGGCCCAACCCCGCGTGTTTATTTCGTATGCCCGCAGCGACGGCGAAACCGAGGCTCACCACCTGCGCCGGCGGCTGGAGGCGGAAGGGATTGCCGTGTGGCAGGATCGGGTCAAAATGGTTGGCGGCCGCGATTGGTGGCTGCAAATCACCGAGGCGCTCGATCAGGTGGAGTTTTTTGTGCTGGTGGCTACCCGCGGCGCTCTGCAATCAGAAGTTGTCCACAAAGAGTGGCGTTACGCCCGCCAGCAGGGAGTGTGCGTGCTGCCCATCCAGGTGCAGGCCGATTTGCCGGAAAACCTGATTCCCCGCTGGATGCGGCGCGCCCATTTTTACGACATCGAGCAGGAATGGCCGCGATTGATTGAAAATTTGAACGCGCCCTGCCAAACCCCGCGCGTGCCGCACATGGTCGAAGAACTGCCGGATGGTTTTGTGCCCCGGCCGCAGTTTCTCGACCAGTTGTCGGCGCAGTTGGTCAGCGCCAACGGCGAGCCGCTGGCCGCGACGGTGGCCCTGCACGGGCTGGGCGGTTACGGCAAAACGCTGCTGGCCCGGTCAGTGTGCCATCTTGAAGAGATTCGGCAGGGCTTTGACGACGGCATTTTGTGGATGACGCTGGGCGAAACTCCCGGTGACCTGACCGAGCGGGTGGTTGATCTGATCGAGGTGCTCACCGGCGAACGGCCGGCGTTTGCCGCGCTGGACGCCGCCGAAACGCGTCTGGTCCAACTGCTGGGCGAGCGCAATTTTTTAATGGTGATCGATGACGTGTGGCAAGCCGGCCACCTGGCCCCGTTTTTGCACGGCGGGCCGCGCTGTGGCCGCATCATCACCACCCGCAACCTGTCAACCCTGCCGCCGCAGGCCCAGCCCATCGAAGTTGGACCAATGACCCGGCCCGAAGCGGCGGCTTTGCTCGGCCGGGGGCTGCCGGCCGGGCCGGAAAAACCGCTGCATGATCTGGCCGAACGGCTGGCGTATTGGCCGCTGCTGCTGAATCTGGTAAACGGCACGCTGCGCGACCGCGTCCGCAACGACAACCAGCCGCTGGCGGATGCGCTGATTTATGTGAACAAAGCGCTCGACAAGCGCGGCCTGACCGCGTTTGATGCGGTCAATACCGGCGCTCGGGATCAGGCCGTCAGCCACACGCTCGGCATGAGCCGCGATTTGCTGTCGCCGGACGAGTTGGCCCGGTTTAACGAATTGGCCATCTTTCCGCCGTATGCCGCTATTCCGCTGGAAACGCTGGCCGTTTTTTGGGGCGCAACCGGCGGCCTTAACCCCGCCGCCGTCGAAACCTTGTGCCAGCGCCTGTTGCAGTTGTCGCTGCTGGCCCGGTTTGATATTCCCCGGCAAACCATTTCGCTGCATTCAATTTTGCGCCATTACCTCAGCACCGAACACGCCGCCCAGTTGCCGGCGCTGCACCAGAAATTTCTGGATGCCTTCGCTCAAAACCTGCCGGCCTGGGCCGCGCTGCCGCACGCCAACGGCTATTTGTGGAGCTACCTGGCCTATCACCTGGTTGGCGCTGGTCGGGGTGAGGAATTGGTCAGCACTGTTAAGGATTTGAGCTACCTGGCTCACAAAACATTTTTGCGCTCTGTTAACGCCGCCGAGGCCGACTTGCTGGCCGCCCGCCGGGTTGCGCCAGCCGACGCGGTTTTGGCCCAGTTGCACCTGTCCTTTTCACAGGCCAACCACCTGCTGGCCGAGTGTAAATCGTTGGCAGAAGTCGCCGGCACGCTGCACAGCCGGCTGGCTTTTGTGCCGCAGCTTGCGCCGCTGGCCGCCGCCGCCGAGGTTGGGCTGCCGCGGCCGCTGCTCACCGCCAGCCAACCCCTGCCCGATCTGCCGGCCGCCAGTTTGCTGCGGGCGTTTGCCGGCCACAATACCGCGGTGCTGGGCTGTGATATTGATGACGCCGGTTCCACCGTGGTGTCCATTGACCGCGCGGCGCAGGTTAAAGTTTGGGATGCCCGCACCGGCGCGGAGCGGTTGACTCTGGCCGGACACCAAACGCTGGGCAACTGCTGCGCCATCAGCGGCAACGGCGCGGTGATAGTGTCTACCGCCTGGGATGGTTCGCTCAACGTTTGCGACGCCGCCACCGGCGAACTGCGCCACGCGCTGCCTGCTCACGACGCGCCCATTTACGCCTGCGCCGTCAGCGCCGATGGCTCCGTTATTTTGTCGGCTTCAAAAGATAAAACGGTAAAAATTTGGGATGGCATCACCGGCGCGCTGCGTTTTACGTTGAGCGGCCACGAGCGAACGGTGACCGGCTGCTCGCTCAGCGCCGATGGCATGCTGGCGGCCAGTTGCGCGCTGGACGGGTCGGTGAAGCTGTGGCACACCGGTAGCGGCCAATTGCAGGCCACCCTCACCGCTTTTGAACTGCGCGATTACAGCCCGGTAGCCGATTTAACCTTTACCTCCACCGCCTCGTCGCTGTTGAGCTGCGCCCTCAGCGCCGATGGCCGCACGCTGGTGTCAACGCTGCCCAACGGCGCGCTCAAAGTGTGGAATGTGGCAACCGGCGCGGAACGCTGCCTGCTGCGCGGCCACACTGGCTGGGTTGAAAATTGCGCCGTCAGCGCCGATGGCCGGCTGCTGGTATCGGCGGGGAATGACAAAACTCTCAAAGGCTGGGATGGCGTCACCGGCGACCTGCTCTTTACGCTCAAAGGCCATTTACGCGCGGTTGCCGCCTGCGCCATTAATGCTGATGGCACAATCATCGCCTCGGCCTCGCACGACCGGTCGGTGCGGTTGTGGGATGCCCGGGCCAGCCAGGAACCCACCGCCGCCGAAGCGTACACCTCACCGGCGCAGGCGTGCGCCAGCAGCGCCAGTTTGCTGGCTTTTGGCGTGGCCGAAGAGTCCGTGCAGCTAGTGGAGGCTGCCACCCGGCAGCCGGGACCGTTGCTCACCGGCCACCAACGGTCTATTCTGAGCTGCGATGTTGGCCGGCGGCTGGCCGTAACGGCGTCGCAGGATCATTCGCTCAAAATTTGGGATGCCGCCACCGGCCGCCAACTTCATTCGCTCGGCGGCCACGCCTGGGCGGTGAACGATTGCGCGCTGACCCCCGATGAGGCGCGGCTGGTTTCCGCCTCCGACGACAGCACCCTCAAAATCTGGGATACCGCCACCGGCACGGAACTGCGCACGCTGGCCGGCCATTCCCGCGGGGTAAACGGCTGCGCCATCAGCCCGGACGGCGCGTTTGTGGTTTCGGCTGCGGCGGATGAAACGCTCAAAATTTGGGACTTGTCCACCGGCGCGGAGCGGCTGACTCTGGCCGGCCACACCGGTCCGGTGAATCAGTGCGCCGTCAGCCCCGATGGCGGGTTGATCGCTTCCGCCTCGCGGGACGGCACGCTCAAAATCTGGCGCAGCCAGACCGGGGCCGAGGTCATCACTTTAACCGGCCACACCGGTTTTGTGACCGGGTGCGCGTTTCATCCCGGCGGCGAATTGCTGCTGTCGGTTTCCAGAGATGAAACCATCAAACTGTGGCGGGTTGGTACCGGGCAGTGTGCGGCCTCACTGCGGGTTAGCGGCGGCCTGCACAACTGCGCCTGGGCTTTCGATGGCCAGCTCGTGCTGGCGGCCGGGGCCAGAGGCGTTTACTTTTTGCGGGTTATTTGGTGAGAAAGGATCGCAGCCATGAAAATTGCCGTTGCCAGCGATGAAAAAACACACCTGACCGATTTTGTGCTGGCGGAGTTGCGGGCGCGCGGCCACGAACCACTGCTGTTTGGCCCACTGGCCGGCGATAACCTGCCCTGGACGCTGGCTTCAGAGCAATTGGCCGATGCCGTAGCCAACGGCGACGCCGCCGAAGGCGTGTTGTTTTGTTACACCGGCACCGGCGCATCGATGGCCGCCAACAAAGTGCCGGGCATCCGCGCCGCCCTGTGCGCTGATGCCCAAACCGCCCGCGGCGCGCGCTGGTGGAATAACGCCAATGTGCTGGTGATGAGCCTGCGGGCAACCTCGCCGGAAGTGGCCA
>CAYOXS010000106.1:0-16650 GCA_964407935.1 uncultured Caldilineaceae bacterium | reverse complement strand
TGTTTTGTGGCATGATACCCTGGTAAGGTTTACCTTATCTTTGGAGACAGTATTGTTATGGGACACCATAATTCTATGAGCGAAAGCATTGAGATGTATCTGCTGCGCATCGCCCTGCTGCAACAGGAATCGCAGCCGGTGCCGCTGCCCAAACTGGCGCAGGAACTGGCCGTGTCGCCGGTTTCGGCCAACGAGATGTGCCGCAAGCTCACCGAAAAGGAGCTGCTCACCTACGAACCGTACAAAGGCGTGCAGCTCACCGCCAGCGGCGAGGCAATGGCCCGGCGGGTTATCCGCCACCGCCGCCTGTGGGAAGTGTTTTTTGTGGACAGGCTGGGCCTTCAGCCGGCCGAAGCCGAAGAAATTGCCTGCCGGTTTGAGCACGTCACCCCGGATTCACTGGCCGACCGGCTGGACGACTTTTTGGAGCACCCCAGCTACAGCCCGCAGCACGAACCCATCCCGGCTGGCCACGGCGAATCGCCGGCCCCGGCTACGCTGCCGCTAACCATGCTGGCCGCCGGAGCGCAGGCCGCTGTCGCCCAACTCAACATCGATGCCGCCGCGGCCGGTTTTTTGCAGCAGCAGGGATTGCTGCCGGGCGCTCGGGTACAGGTTGTGGCAGCCAGTAACAGCGGCGCGCTGCTGCTGGCGGTTGGCGGGTGGCGGCTGTCGGTGGTCGGTGAAATTGCGGCCAATATCGAAGTAATTATCCGTCCCGAAGCGGAACAGAATTGTCAACAATCCCCTTTTCTAACGGAGGCTGTGCATGCGAATGGCTAATGACGGAGTGCTGCCGTTGTCAATGATTGCGCCCGGACAACGGGTAAAACTGGTGGCGATCACCGCCGGGCGGCGGCTGCGCCACCGGCTCACCGAACTGGGGCTGACCCCCGGCGTTGAACTGGAAGTGATGCAGGCGCAGGGTGGCCCGCTGCTGGTGTCGGTGTATAATTCCCGGCTGGCGCTGGGACAGGGCATGGCTCACGCCATTTTGGTGGAGTTGGCCTGATGAGCGAATTTGTGATTGCCCTGGCCGGTAACCCCAACGCCGGCAAAAGCACCATTTTCAACGCCCTCACCGGCTCGCGGCAGCATGTGGGCAACTGGCCCGGTAAAACCGTCGAGAAAAAAGAGGGCTATTTTGTGCACAACGAGCAAAAATTTGTGGTCGTTGATCTGCCCGGCACGTACAGCCTGTCGGCCTTTTCCGCCGAAGAGCAGATTGCCCGCGAGTTCATTGTCAAAGCCAAACCGGCGCTGGTGGTCAACGTGGTTGATGCCGCCAACCTGGAGCGAAACCTGTATCTGACCACCCAAATTCTGGAAACCGGCGCGCCGCTGGTGCTGGTTTTAAATATGATGGATGTGGCCCGCAGCCGGGGGTTTCAAATTGACCTGCGCCAGATGTCCAAACTGCTGGGCGGCGTGCCGGTGCTGGCCACCACTGCCCGGCGGCAGGAAGGACTGGCCGAGTTGAAGGACATGATTTTTAACGCGGTCCCGCCGGCGACACCGGACAGCAAATTGATCGCCGCACCGCGGGTGGAACAGCCGCAGCCGGCCGGAACCCGCCCATGACGGTGACTGGTATGCGATTTCGCGTTGATTACAACCGCACCGTCGAAGCCGAAATCAAGCGGCTCACGGCGGCTATCCAGCAAGTGCCGGCGCTGGGGCAAAACTACCCGCCGCGCTGGCTGGCTATTCAGCTTTTGGAGCAGGACGAAGCCTTGCTCACCGAGGTTCGGGCCGTGTGCGGCGGGGCCAAAGTCATCCCCACTCTGGAAAGCAGCCTGGCCCGGCTCACCGCTGCCTATGGCGAAGATGTTGAAATTGTGCTGGCCGACCAGCGCTACTCGTTTGTGAATCAGGTGGTGCGGCAGGTGCTCACCCGGCCGGCCACCGCCCCGGCCAACCTGTCGGACCGGATTGACCGGATTGCGACTCACCGCTGGCTGGGCATCCCCATCTTTTTGGCGCTGATGTGGGTGGTGTTCAAAATCACCACCGATATTGCCACACCGTACATTGATTGGGTTGATGGCGTGATCAGCGGGCCAATTACAAACTGGGCGGTGGCGCTGCTGTCGCTGCTGGGGCTGGGCGGTACGTGGCTGGAAAGCCTGGTGGTGGATGGCGTTATCGCCGGGGTGGGCGGGGTGCTGGTGTTTGTGCCGGTGCTGATGTCGCTGTATGTGGCGCTGGCCGTGCTGGAAGACTCCGGCTACATGGCCCGCGCCGCCTTTGTGATGGACCGGGTGATGCAGAAAATTGGGCTGCACGGCAAAAGCTTTTTGCCGATGGTGGTTGGTTTTGGCTGTTCGGTGCCGGGGCTGTACGCCACCCGCACCCTCGACAACGAGCGGGACCGTATTTTAACCGGGCTGCTGGTGCCATTTATGAGCTGCGGGGCGCGGCTGCCGGTGTACGTGCTGTTTGCCACTATCTTTTTCCCGCAGAATATCGGCGTGGTGGTCTTTAGCCTGTATCTGCTGGGCATCGGCGTGGCCATTGGGCTGGGGCTGGTTTTAAAGCGCACGCTGTTCAAAACCGGCGAGGAAACCGCCTTTCTCATCGAAATGCCGCCCTACCGCCGGCCCAACCTCAAAACTGTGTGGTTTTACGTGTGGGAACGAACCTCGGCCTTTGTCAAAAACGCCTGGAGCATCATTTTGATTACCAGCATCGTCATCTGGTTTCTCATGGCGATGCCCGTTCAGGGCCGCGGCGAATTTGCCAACACCCCGGTCAGCGACAGCGCTTTTGGGCTGGTGGCCGGGGCGATGGCCCCCGTGTTTGCGCCGCTCGGTTTTGGCACGTGGGAAAGCAGCGGCGCGCTGCTCTCCGGTTTTGTAGCCAAAGAAGTGGTGGTCAGCACCACGGCCCAGGTATACAACATCGATGACGGCGCAGACAGCGCCGCCCCCACCACCTTTGTTGAGGATGTTGTTGGTATTATCACCAGTTTTGGCCAGGCCACGCTGGATACGCTCAAAGCGGTGCCGCTGATTTTTGGCCTCAACCTGTTTGACGCCGCAGACGCCAGCGCCCCAACCGATCTGATGGCCGCCATTCGGACCAATTTTGACGCAAACAGCGGCGGTTACGGCGCGCTGGCGGCCCTGGCGTTTATGGTGTTTGTGCTGCTTTACACCCCCTGCATGGTCACGGTGGCGGCCATGCGCCAGGAACTCGGCACAAAGTGGATGTGGGTGAGTATTTTTGGCCAGTTTGGGGTAGCCTGGCTGGTCGCGTTTATTGTGTTTCAGGGCGGAAAATACCTGATAGGATAACCAGCATGCTGCAACAAGTACTTCACGAAGTCAAAACCGCCAAAGGCGCGATCAATTTAAACGAACTGGCCCGGCAGTTGGGTATCGACCGCAGCGCGTTGGACGGCATGATTGAATTTTGGGTGCGCAAGGGGCGGCTCAAAGCCGATGACCTGGCCCCGGCCGAGCCGCATGCGGCGTGCAGCAGTTGCGCCAGCAGTTGCCCCGGCCCGCAAAGCTGCCCCTTTGTGCTGACCATGCCCCGCACCTACTCGCTCAATGTGCAGCCCGAATCGCCCAAACCAGCCCCGCCGGCAAAGGGCTGCCATCGCTGCGGCTAAAAATCGATCTCACATGTCACTCTGAGCGACCGCAGGGAGCGACACTTGCGCCTGCGCGCAGTGCAGGTGAGAGTCTCCCCGGCAGGCCGCTTGCTGAGACCTTTTCGGAAGATTCCTCGTCGCTACGCTCCGCAGAATGACATTTAAAAAACACGCTCTGAAGTTAATCGCGGGCGGGCTGGTCTTCGTCTTCTTCTTTTAGCCGGATACGAGAGTTTTGTTCGGGATATTTGCCCTGAATATCCTGGTAAAACGCGCGGATGAGGTCCATATCGGCTTTGATATTGCCAGTGGGGATAATGGTGGGGCCGATGCCGCCTTCTTTTCGGCCAAAATCCAGATAGGCGCACACAATCGGCACTTTGGCGGTCAGAGCAATCCAGTAGAAGCCGGATTTCCAGTACTCTTTCTTTTTGCGCGTGCCGGACGGCGGCACAACCAGAATCAGCCGGCTGGATTGTTTGAAACGATGCACAATTTGGGTAACAACGCCGGTGGGCCGGCTGCGGTCGATAGGGATGCCGCCCAGTTTCCGCATCAGCCAGCCGGCCAGCGGGTGTTTAAAGAGCGAGTCTTTGCCCATCCACGTTATTTTTAATCGCAGCACCGCAACCACGGCCATCATAAATAAAAAGTCCCAATTGCTGGTGTGCGGCGCGCCAATCAGCACATATTTGGGTTCGGGGGGAACTTCGCCGCAGATACGCCAGCCAAATAGCCACAGCCACAACCGGCCAAGCCAGCGCGGAAAGATAAAAGAGTCAGATGCGGGGGGAAGCGAGTTTGAGCTGTCCATATTCCTCAGAAACAAAATGTAGTCAGGTTGCAAAACACCCCCATTGTATCACCGGCTCAGCCATCACCCAAAATCTAACAGAGAGCGTTCAGAAACTTGGCAAATGTCACGCTGAGCAACCAACGGGAGCGAAGAGTCTCCGGTACTGTTTGGGGAACGGGGTGACGGAATCGGTGTGTTTTTTTGGGGGGCGCCGCCCCAAAAAAACCCCAAAAAAAAACCCCAACCACCCAAACGGGAGAAGGGGGCAGGGGGGATAAGGGGTAAAGCTACACAACTTGAGTTATTTTACGGGTTTCTTCACCCGGCTTCGCTCCGTTCAGAATGACAAAATGAGTTTTCGAATGCACCCCGTCACTTAACGAAGGGAAAATAACGTATCGGCTGAGACTGTAGTTCCGTTTCAGGCGTAGCGATAGGACAGGTAATGAATCTGTTCAACAATATGCAGCAATTTTTTATCAAGTGCATCGTCGTTACGCAGCCAGTATACTGGCCGGGTTAAACCGAGTTTGGCAACAATACAGGCCAAATCCACACCCGACGTGATCACCACCGCAGCGATATTGGCCAACTCCGGGTTGGTTTCAAATTCCCGGCAAATATCCATAATTTCCGCGCCGGGCCGGCTCACATCAAAAACTACAACATCATAATATTGCCGGCTGGCGCTGATCACGGCATCGATATTAACCGCAACCCGACGAATATGACACCCTTTTTTCTCCAGCTTCTGTTGCAAATCAGAGGATCGCGCCGGCTTATCAGATATCAACAAGATTGAACAGGGGTGGGTTATAAACCGAATCGGTGAATCCACAACATTACTGGCCCATCTGTTAAGGTTCATGGTTTGCCTCCGATTATTTTTCTATTTGACCACCAAAACCGAGCAAGGCGCGTGTTTAACCAGACTCTGCATGATTCCGTGTTGGGGTAAGGGTTTGACCGCCGCCTGCGATTTGCCGCCGAACACAATCAAATCGGCTTCTTCTTCATGGGCCACCGACAGGATTTCCCGCGTGGGCGGCCCGTACCGGCGCAGCCACTTTACGGCCACGCCGCAATCATGCATATAGCTGATGGCTTCTTCGGCAAATGCGGTTGAAGCAGTGGCCGGTACGGGGCGGCCCTGCTCGCCGGCCAGGCAGAGCAGGGTGACTCTGGCCCAGTTAGGCAGCGACAGCGACCGCATAAATTCAACCGCCTGCCAGGCTTCCGGTGAGCCATCTACCGCCAGAATGGTATGCAGCGGGCACACCTGTTTTGAAGGCCGGACCACCAGTACCGACTGCGGCGCAATCTGAGCCAACTTTTGGGTGGCCGGGTTCAGCCAGATTTTGCCCGGCACGTCGGTTGTTTTGGCGGCAATGACCACAATATCCGGCAAATTGGCCGAAGCATGCTCGAGCGCGGTTTCTATCAGTTGGCCCTCGCAAACCTCCGTGTTTTTTACAACCAGGCGATAGGCGCGCAGGGTGGCGCTAATGTGCCGGATCAGCACTTTGGTAGCAGCCCAGTTGCGCCAGCGCACAATTTCTGCGGTTTCATCGACGTATTGCCGGTTTTCCGGCGTTGTATCCATCAGCGGCAACGGCCCGGCCATCACCGCCAGCAAATCGACGGTGGTGCCGGGCGGCCATTTGATGTGAGTGAGCATATTGGCCGCAGAAACATAATGCGGCGAATCTTCAAGCGCCAGCAATATTTTCAGCGGCGCAGCGATATTGGATACCATCTAAAACACCTCCATTACCACTTAAACCAGCAGCCTTGCCGTCTCACGTTTTGGCGGCAATCTTTGGTAAACAACTACTACAAAAAACTTTGGTCGTGGCAGGTGATCAAAACTGCCAGAGCGTGTCTGGCAGCACAATTCTGAGCCGGGTATTCGGGCTTAAGGTTGGGGAAAGGGCAAACAAACTACTAATCTTAACTACTATCTGTTATTGAACTACTTTTGGGGAAGAAGTTCAGAGGACGGGTAGTGCATGCCATAGGGAACAAACCGGGTATTAACAATTCTACCAGAAAACTGCGGTTGTGTACAGCCTTAATTTGAAGAGGTAGGGCAATCGTAGGTTACACTCACGACATGTTCAGGAATAAAAGCAAAAACCGCAGCCATCGGATAGCTGCGGCAATAAACGCGGATTTAAACACCCTTGACTCCAACCCCAAGCGGGGCTAAACTACGGTCAACATCAGACTTTTACGGGTGAAATTGTGAGTCCCAATCAAGTAATGACCGGAACCTATGTTTTACTCCTGCATCTGGACAACGACTCGACCATTACCGTGGGCCGGCTCGGCACATTTGATTTTCCCGCCGGCTGGTACACCTACGTGGGCAGCGCTTTTGGCGCAGGCGGCCTGCTGGGGCGCATCAAACATCACTTGCAGCCCACCGACCACCCCCACTGGCACATCGACTATCTGCGCCAGGTAGCGCCGGTGCAGGAAATCTGGCTCTCGCCCGATACGGAGCGGCGCGAAGCCGACTGGGTGGACCTGATGGTAGATATTCCCGGCGCGGTGGTGCTGGTTGAAGGGTTTGGCGCGTCTGACACCACCAAAGAGACGCACCTGTTTTATTTTGATGTCAAACCCTCGCTGGAGGATTTTGCGGTGGGAGTGCGGGCGCGCTTTCCGCACGCGCCGGTGCTGCGCGCGTTTGGGCAGGATTAATTGCCCAGATAAACCCGCAGGATGAACACGCCAAACATCAGCGCGCCGGCGGTAACCCGGGCCATCATGCCAATCACGTTGCCGGCCACAAAACCTTTGGTGGCGTTGATAGCGGTGCGCCAATCCTTGTAGCGCAACCGCTCAATGAGCAAAATCCCGCCGAGCGTGCCCAGCAGCCCGGCCAGGCAGCCGATCAGCGGCGTGCCGACCAGACTGCCCAAAATGCCCAGCACAAAACCGACGATTGTTCCCAGAAAAATGGCCAGGCACGACGCGCCGCCAATTCTGGCCCCAAACTGGCCGCCGGCAATATCGGCGACGATGCCCACCACCATCAGCAGCGTCAAAATCCCAAACGCCCACCACCCCAAATTGTCCCAGCCGGTGATCAGCCCGTAAAAAATGGCGGCGCCCCAAATTACCAGCGTGCCGGGAATGGGTGGCACAACTGTAAAAATCAGCCCCACCATCATTACAAACAGCGTTAAAAACAAGGCAAAGGTCTGGCCGTAAATTTCCATCGATGTCGCTCCTGTGCGGCAATTCTACCTGAGCCGGGCCGGATTAGCAATCTGCCCGGCCATTGCCAGCCGTGGCCAAATTGTGCTACAATGCCCCTGTCTACCCCAAACCAAGGAGTGACCGATGTCCAGCAATTTGCCGCAAAAATATCAGGAAGTTGCCCGCGAGTTAATTCCGTACCGGGGCAAAAAAACCACCCAACTGGCGCTGATCCAGATTGACCCGGCCCTGCCCTGCATTTTGTGCAGCCACCCGGCCACCAACGCCATCATCGCCCCGGCTCCGGAGCAGACGCCGGGCGCGTGGCTCACTTTTCCCATTTGCGACACCTGCGAGGAGCGCCAGATTAAAACCGAAGCCGCTCAGCGAGGCTGAGCGCATGGCCAACGCTTCCAACGGGTGCGCGCGCATTTTGTTGTGGACCGGCCCGCGCAACGTGTCGACGGCGCTGATGTACGCCTTTGCCCAGCGCGCCGACACCCGCGTGGTTGACGAACCGTACTACGGCCACTACCTGCGCGTTTCCGGCGCGGACCATCCCGGCAAAGAAGAAGTGCTGGCCGCGATGGAGTTGGACGGCAACCGCGTGACTCGCCGGGTGATTCTGGGGCCGTGCGACCGGCCGGTGGTCTTTTTTAAAAATATGACGCACCACATGGTTGAGTTGGAGCTGGGCTTTCTGGCGCAGACCACCAACGTGCTGCTCACCCGCGACCCGGAAGAGATGCTACCGTCGCTGGAAAAGGGGCTGGGCCAGCCGCCCATTCTGCGCGATACCGGCTACAAAGCCCAGGCCGAACTGCTGCAACACCTCATCGATTTGGGCCAGCGGCCGGCCGTGCTGGAATCGCGGGAGCTGCTGCGCAACCCGGCCGGCGTGCTGCGCCGCCTGTGCCGGCACATCGGCATTCCGTTTGAGCCGGCCATGCTCAGTTGGCCGCCCGGCCCGCGCCCGGAAGATGGCATTTGGGCCAAATACTGGTACGCCAGCGTCCACCAATCGACCGGCTTTGAGCCGTACCGGCCCAAAACCCGCCCCTTCCCGGAGCACCTGCGGCCGCTGCTGGAAGTGTGCCGGCCCTACTACGAACAACTGTTACCGCATATCATCACTGCCGAGGAAAATTAATGTCTGTAAAACTGCCTGATCCGCGCAACGAAAACATTCTCATTTATGTTGGCGGCCAACTGCTGCCCCGTGAACAGGCCAAAATCTCCGTGTTTGACAGCTCGGTGCAGGGCGGCGACGCCGTGTGGGAAGGGCTGCGCGTGTACAACGGCAAAATCTTTGCCCTTGACGACCACCTCAGCCGCATGCTGGATTCGGCCAAGGCGCTGGCCTTTGCCCAAATTCCCGGCCACGAAGCCATCAAACAGGCCATTTTTGACACGCTCAAAGCCAATGCTATGCGCGATGGCGTTCACATCCGGCTGACGCTGACCCGCGGCCCCAAAGTTACCTCCGGGATGAGTCCTCACTTCAACCAGTCTGGCCCCACCCTGATTGTGCTGGCCGAGTGGAAAGCGCCCGTGTACGACAACAGCGGCGGCATCCGGCTGATCACCGCCAGTATCCGGCGCAACCCGCCTATGTGCATCGACTCAAAAATTCATCACAACAACCTGATCAACAACATTATGGCCAAAATCGAGGCCAACGTGGCCGGCGTTGACGACGCGCTGATGCTTGATATTTTTGGCTACGTCAGCGAAACCAACGCCACCAACGTGTTTTTGGTTAAGCGCGGCCAGCTCCTCACGCCCCACGCCGATAGCTGCCTGCCCGGCATCACCCGGGCCAAAGTGCTGGACATTGGCCGCGAAGCCGGCCTGCCCGTCAGCGAGCGCAACATTTCCATCAGCGAGGTTTACACCGCCGACGAAATGTTCACCACCGGCACGATGGGCGAGCTATCGCCGGTGCTGGCGGTGGATGGCCGGACCATCGGCGAGGGCCAGCCGGGGCCGATTACCCGCCGGCTGCAAGCGCTGTACGCCCAGCGCACCATCCTCGAAGGCGAACTACTTCCATTTTAGTTTAAGCAGAAAGAGACAAAGAGCGTCCCACAATGAATCACCCCCTGGAAAAATTAGGTTGGAACCCCCATTTTGCCCGCGAGTTTGAGCCGCACCGGCAAGCCGGTTTGGCCGCGGCGCGGGTAACCGTAGAGCAGCGCGGCCAGTACGCGGTGCTGACCGGCGCCGGCGAGTTCTCCGCCGAAGTGACCGGCAAACTGCTGTTTAACGCCGACAGCCCGGCCGATCTGCCCAAAGTGGGCGACTGGGTGGCGGTATCGCTGTTTGAAGGCGAACAAAAAGCCATTATTCACCACGTGCTGCCGCGCCAGAGCCGCTTTTCGCGGCAGATGGCCGGCGGCAAGGTTGAAGAGCAGGTCGTGGCGGCCAACATCGATGCCATTTTTGTGGTGCAGAGCGCCGACCACAACTTTAACCTGCGCCGGCTGGAACGTTACCTGCTGCTGGTTCACGAAGGCGGCGCGCAGCCGCTGATCCTGCTGAACAAAATTGATCTATGCACCGACCTGCCGGCCAAACAGGCGCAGGTAGCCGCCGTGGCCCCGGGTATCCCGCTGATCGCCGTTAGCGCGGCCACAGGCGAAGGGCTGGCCGAGCTGCACAATTTGCTGCGGCCCGGCGAAACCTACGCGCTGGTCGGTTCGTCCGGGGTGGGCAAAAGCACGCTGCTCAACCAACTGGCCGGCGCGGAGCTGCTCAAAACCGCCGCGGTACGCGACAGCGACTCAAAGGGGCGGCACACCACCACCCACCGCGAGCTGGTGGTGCTGCCCAGCGGCGCGCTGCTCATCGATTCGCCGGGGATGCGCGAAGTGCAGTTGTGGGCCAGCGCCGACGGGCTGGAAGACGCCTTTGCCGAAATCACTGCGCTGGCCGGCGGGTGCCGCTTTCCCGACTGCACCCACACCCGCGAGATCGGCTGCGCGGTGCTGGCCGCGCTGGACAGCGGCAAGCTCGACCGGGAACGGTACGACAGCTACCTCAAGCTCAACCGCGAAACCGATTATCTGGAGCGCAAACAAAGCCAAAAAGCCTACCTCGACGCCCGGCGCCACGAAAAAAAACTCGGCCGGGCTATTAAAAATTATCACAAACTGCACGATCACAAACGCTGATATGTCCAAAGAACTGATTTTGATTTTTGACGACGAACCCAACATCATCGAGTTAGGCAAGCTGTATCTGGAAAATGCCGGCTATCAGGTTGAGTCGGCCAGCGACGGGCCGGCAGCGCTGGAGCGCTTCAAACAGCTCAACCCGGCGCTGATCGTGCTCGATTTGATGCTGCCGGGGCTGGACGGCTGGGAGGTGTGCAAAAAAATCCGGGCCACCAGCCAGGTGCCGATTATCATGCTCACCGCCCGTACCGACGACATCGACAAAATTGTGGGGCTGGAGCTGGGCGCGGACGACTACATGACCAAACCCTACAACCCGCGCGAGCTGGTGGCCCGCGTTAAAGCCGTACTGCGCCGCGGCAGCGCCCCGCCGGCCGCCCCCGTCGACAGCGCCGTGCTGGCCGCCGGTCCGCTGGCCATCGACCCGGCCCGGCGCGAGGTGCGGCTCGATGGCCGGCTCATCGACCTGCGCACCAAAGAATTTGACCTGCTGCACGTGTTTATGGAAAACCGGGGGCTGGTGCTGTCGCGGGAAAAGCTGCTCGATCTGGTGTGGGGCTTTGATTTTTACGGCGAAACCCGCACCGTTGATGTGCACGTGGCCCACCTGCGCGACAAACTCGGCGGCAACGACCGGGTACAGATTGCCACCATTTGGGGCGTGGGCTACAAACTGGTCATCGACGCATGAACCTGACCGGGCGGCTGCTGGTTTCTTACGCGCTGGTGATTTTTATTGCGCTGGCGCTGGCGTTTGTCACCCTGCTGCTGGTGGCCCGCCCCATTCAAAACCGGGTGGCCACGGCCCGGCTGATGACGCAAAGCCGGCTGATCGCCCGCCAGCTTGAAAACCGCCTCCCGCCGGATGTCGCCCCGGAGCAGATCATCCGGTTGATCAACAACCGCCCGGAAGACAGCAGCTTCCACCTGATTTTTGTTGACAGCCGGGGCACGGTGCAGGCCGATACCCGCCAGAACTGGCTCGGCCAGCCGTTTGCGGCGCTGGCCGGCGACAACCCAACCGGCCGGTTTGACGCGCCGGATGGCGAGGTGTACAACTTTGCCGCCGCGCCGGTTGGCCGGGCCGGCTACATTGTGGCCGTAACGCCCCGCGTTGGCGTGGTGCCCACCTTTATTCGGGAGCTGGGCTGGGGGTTTGGGCTGGCCGGGCTGGTGGCGCTGCTGGTGAGCCTGCTGGCCAGCGCGCTGATTGCCCGCTCAATTGCCCGGCCGCTGGAGGACATCGCCCGGGCGGCTACGGCCGTGGCCGGCGGCAATTACGCCGAGCGCGTGCCGGAGACCGGCCCGCCGGAAGTTCGGCGGGTGGCCGGCAGTTTCAACCTGATGGCCGGACGGGTGGCCGCCAGCCAGCAAGCCATGCGCGATTTTGTCTCCAACGTGTCTCACGAACTGAAAACGCCGCTAACCTCGATTCAGGGGTTCTCGCAGGCGATAATGGAAGGCGCAACCCCCGACGAGGCCGCTCGCCAGCGCGCCGCCAGAATCATCCACGAAGAGGCCGGTCGCATGGCCCGGCTGGTGGAAGATTTGCTCGATCTGGCCCGCATCGATACCGGGCAGGTGGTGATGCAAAAAACAAAGCTCGAACTGGGGCAAATTTTGGAGAGCACCGTCAACCGGCTGCTGCCGCAAGCCGCAGCAAAAGGCATCACTTTGGAGAGAAAATGGGGCAGTTTGCCGCCCATTGTTGGCGACGGCGACCGGCTGGCCCAGGTATTTACCAACCTGCTCGACAACGCCGTGCGCCACACTCCCGGCAGCGGCCGGGTAACCGTGAGCGCGGCGGTGGCCCGCAACCTGCCCCGCCCGCGCCACATTCGCCCGGAGCTGGTGCGGGACAGCACCACCACTACCGTCTCCGAGCGGAGCGATTTTGTGCAGGTGACCATCAGCGACACCGGCCCCGGCATTCCGCCCGACGACCTGGCCCGGATTTTTGAGCGTTTTTATCAGGTCGATAAAAGCCGCAAGCGGGGCAAAGGCACCGGGCTGGGGCTGGCGATCATCAAAGAAATCATCGAGGCGCACAGCGGGCTGGTGCGGGCCGAAAGTGCGGAAGGCGCGGGCACCAAATTTTTGGTGCTGCTGCCCATCACCGAGGCCGATGCCCGCACCCTCATTTCACCCCGAAAATAAGGTGTACCCACAGTAGGTTAGAAGAAGAGGAATTTGGGGGGAACTACCCCCTACCCAAAAAACGGGCACAGGCAAGCCCCCCGGCCTGCGGCACTTTTCCACTCATTTTAGTCACACCCAAATAACTCCAACTCCGGCTGCGGTTCCAGTTCGGCCAGATCCGCCGGCAAATCCAGATCAAACCCCACCGAAACCGAACGATAGACCATCGGCTCAATCCCGGCTTGCCGCGCCGCCAGCAAATGCGCCCGAAAGCTGTTAGGGCCAAAAGCCGGGGCGATCACTCCCGGCGGCGACAGCAGTAACGCGTTGGTGCCGGTATCGCGGCGGCAGGGAGCCACCACCACCGCCGGCGGCGGCTGGCCCAGCGCGGCAAGCTGCGCCAGATCGGCCGCGGTGAGAAAGGGCAAATCCGAGGGCAGGATCAGCACCGATTCTGCGCCGCGCGCCTGCGCCCAGGCCGCCCCTTGCCGCACGGCCTGGTTCAACCCCGCTTCCAGCTCGACCAGCGCCCACGCCCCCGCTTTTTTGGCCAGTTGGCGGGCGGCGCTGTCGGCAGAAACCACCACCACCGGAGCCACCTGCCGGGCCAGCTTAATGGTGCGCTGCAGCAGGGCGCGGCTCAACTGCGCCCGCTGCTCCACCGTTAAAACCGGGGCCAGCCGTGATTTCGATTGTCGGAGCGGTTTGGCCGGGATAATGATATACATCAGTGAAAAATCTCCCGCACCGGCCGGCCGTCCCAGATGGGCGGGATGGGCAATTTGAGGGCAAACAGAGCCGTGGCGGCGGTATCGTAGGCGGTAATGGGTGTACTCAACTGCCGGCCTGCGGGCACGCCGGGGCCAACCGCCAGCCAGGGGACCGTGGTGTCCTCCGGCGAATCGCTGCCGTGGGCGGTGCCGGTGCCGCCGTGATCGGAGGTGATGATGAGCAGCGTGCTGTCGAGATAATTGTGCTCGGCCAGCGCGGCGATGATGTGGCCTATCACCGTGTCGGTGTTGGCCACGGCCAGCAACTGCCCCGGCGACATCCAGCCCAGCAGGTGGCCCGCCGAATCGACATCCGGCAGGTGAATAAACAGCACGTCCGGCAAACCGGCGTTAATCAGCTCGATAGCTTGCTCGGCTACCTGCGCGTCCAGAAAACCAGCGTAACTATACTGGTCCACCGAGTGGGGGATGACCAGATGCGTGAACTTGTCTTTGCCCACCACCATCGCCGTAGACAGGCCGGCATCGTGGGCCACGCTGAACAGGGTTGGCCCGTTGATGACGCCGCGCTCCGGGTCAAGCGTGTTCCAGTCGATGCCGTGTTTGGCCGGAGCCATGCCGCCCAAAATACTGGCGTGGTTGACCAGCGTCACGCTCGGCAACACCGCTTTGGCCGCCGGCTGGTACGCGCCCGCCCGCCGCAGCGCGTCGAGATTGGGCGTTTCGGCCAGTTCCAACGCGTCGGGGCGCAGGCCATCGATGGTGATGATGACCACATGCTGAATAGCCGCCGCCTGCGGGGTGGGCGTAGCGGTGGCGGTGGGCCGGCGCGTGGGTGTAGGCATGGCGGTCGGCGTGGGCGTGACTACGGGCGTGGCAGTCGCGGTCGGCGGCTCGGTGGGGGCGGGGCTGGGTAACACCAGCGCCACCCCGGGCTGGCTGCGCGAAGGCGCGGGCGTGGGGCGCTCGGTGGCACAGCCGGCCAACAGCAGCAGCGCAAAAAACAAAAATCGCAGATATATGGCGTTAAAACGTATCATCGGGCATCAAAAATAAAGCGAGGAGTCTCCGTGTGAGAAAACTCCTCCGGCACAGCCTGGGTTAAACTTAAAGGGTCAAACCGGTTAATCTTCCAGACAAAACTCCAGCTCAATCTGGCCAAAGCGCAATATATCGCCTTTATGAATTTTGGTGCGCTGGTGCGGCGGAATTTTGCTGCCGTTCACAAAGGTGCCGTTGGTGCTGTCCAGGTCTTCCACAAACCACTGGTCATTCTGGCAGATAAACCGGCTGTGCCGGCGCGATACGCCGGCCTGAGTGCCACCGTGCGGCTCCAAATCGATATCCGGTTTCACTTTTTTGTGAGCGCGGCCCACAATCAATTCCGACTGGCGGTTGGCCTGGATTTGATGGCCGGTTGACGTGAGTTTGAGAAAGGCCTTGGTCTGGTGTAACTGCGAGGTGTTCATCACCCCGGTCGGCTCAAAACTGCGGTTGTAATCTTCCATCCGCAGCTTGCGGCGGGCCTCGATGAGCGCCCGCGAGAACTCATCCATATTCTGGTAGCGCTCTTTGGGGTTTTGAGCCAGCGCTTTCTCCAGAATTGGCACAAAAACAGGCGACACATCGGGGTTGGCGTCGAGGATGGGCCGGGGCGGCTCGGTGAGGCGGGCCATCAAAAAATCAAACGAGGTTTCGCCCTCAAAAGGCAGCTTGCCGCTCAACAGTTCGTACAAAACAATGCCCAGCGAGTAAATATCGATGCGGGCGTCAATTTCGCCTTCCTGAATTTGCTCGGGGGCGGCGTAGGCCATTGTCCCCAGCACCTGGCCGGGCATGGTCAGGTTGGGCCGGGTAGAGTGTTCCATTTTGGCCAGGCCAAAATCGGCCAGCAATGGCCAGTCGTCCTGCGGCATTAAAATATTGGCCGGTTTGATATCGCGGTGGATAATGTTGTGTTTGTGGGCAAAGGCCAGCGCCTCAGATACCGGAACAATAATGGTGAGCGCCTGCTCCCAGGCGTAAATCTGGCCCGGCCCGGTTCTGTCCTTCAGCGAGCCGCCGGGCACGTATTCCATCACAATGTAGGCCCAGCCCTCTTCTTCACCGTAGCCGTAAATGGTTAAAATATTGCGGTGACGCAGGGCGGCAATTGCCTGCGCCTCAAGGCGAAACCGGGCCAACTGGGTTTCCTCGTTTTGCCCCGGCGATGATTGAATAGGCACGAGTTTGATGGCTACCCAGCGAGCCAGCTTTTCATCAAACGCTTTAAAGATACTGGCGACACCGCCAGCACCGACCAACTCTTTGAGTTCGTAGCCGCCAAACTTTTGGCCAATCAGGTGTTCCATGGTCGTTACCCCAGCGCAGCTTGCTGAATTTACCCGGTGAGGGATTATAACATATTCTTTTGATTACAACCAACATGAGTTTTACCGAATGGTAGCCGGCTGGCCCTCGATAACGTGACCATTAATTGAAAGTCAATCTGTGGCTTGCTATACTCTCACAATCTTTAATTTGGATAGAAAAGTATGACTTCAAACCGAGATGTATCCAGTTTTGACATTATCGGCCCGATTATGGTTGGCCCGTCGAGTTCGCACACGGCCGGAGCGGTGCGGCTGGGGCTGGTGGGCCGGGCCGTGCTCGGCCGGCAGCCGCAGTATGCCCTCATCGAACTGCACGGCTCGTTTGCCCACACCGGCCAGGGCCACGGCACCGACCGGGCGCTGGTGGCCGGCCTGCTGGGCCTCAATACTGATGACAGCCAGATTCGCCACAGTTTTGCCCTGGCCGGCGCGGCCGGGCTGGAGTTTCAATTTGAAGAAACTGACCTGGGCGATGACGCCCACCCCAACAGCGTGCGCCTCACGCTGAGCGCCGGCGACGAGAAAATCCAGCTTACCGGCGCGTCGGTGGGCGGCGGGATGATCCAGATTACCAGCGTGCAGGGTTACCCGGTTCAGTTTGGCGGCGAGTACGAAACGCTGCTGGTCATCG
>CAYOXS010000105.1:0-16666 GCA_964407935.1 uncultured Caldilineaceae bacterium | reverse complement strand
GCAGCGCGCCGCTGGCCGATAATCTGTACGCCGTGGGCGCTATTTTGGCCGGCTCCGAGTGGACTCGTGGCCGCACCGGCGATGGCATTGCTGTAGCCAGCGCCGCGGCTGTGGCCCGGCAACTGGCCCGGTAACAAGTGACCGTTGGCAAAATATAACAGCCGGGCTACAAGCCCAATCTGCTTCGCAGATTCGCTTATTCGCCTATTTGCTGATTTTCACAGGAGTATTTCCCTGGTTCCCAACTCCTGACTCCTGACCCCTATTTTCAAAGGAGTAATCTATGAACACAGACACAGTTGTAGATGACATCACGCTTTCTATCTGGCATCAGGTTCAATATACCGCCGATTTGTGCGTAAAATGTAATATTTGCACCTCGCATTGCCCGGTAACGCAGGTTACCGATCTGTTTCCGGGGCCAAAATTTGTGGGGCCGCAGGCGCAGCGATTCCGTAACCCCAAAGAAATCTCTGTAGATAAAAGCGTGGATTATTGCAGTGGTTGTGGTGTGTGTACAATGGTCTGCCCGCACGGCGTTAAAGTGATGGAAATGAACGCCAAGGCGCGTTACAAACTGTACAAAAAGCAGCCTATCCCGCTACGCAACCGCATTTTGGGCCGGTCTGAAATTTTGGGCATGCTGGCCAGCCCCTTTGCCCCGGTAGCCAACGCAATGCTCAACCTGCGGCCTGTCCGCATCCTTTCAGAAAAAATGATGGGCATTCACCGGGATGCGCCCTTCCCACCGTTTTCATTTGAAACTTTCCGGGGCTGGCACAAATCGGTGCACAGTAAATCGGTGCGGCAAAAGGTGTCTGATAAACGGGTGGTCTACTTCCACGGCTGTAGCACAAATTATTACGAACCTCGGGTGGGCAAAGCCGCCGTGGCAGTTTTGGAACACAACGGCTACGAAGTAATTATCCCCGATCAGGTGTGCTGCGGCCTGCCCATGCTCTCAAACGCCGAATTTGAGGCCGCCTGCAACAACGCCGAACGCAACATCAAATCCCTTATCAAATACGCCCGCGAGGGCGTGCCGATTGTTGGCACTTCAACAAGCTGCATTTTATCGCTCAAATCAGACTACCAACATATTCTGGATATTGACACCGAAGAAGCCAGAATTGTGGCCCAAAACAGCTTTGACATTTGCGAATTTCTGCTGGACCTGGCCGATGCCGGCGAACTGAATACCGATTTTCAGCCGGTAGAAGCCACCCTGCCCTACCATTCGCCCTGCCAGCTCCGGGCGCACAACATTGGGCTGCCGGCCATCGATTTAATGGAAATGGTGCCCGGCGTAAAAATTGACCACGTTCAGGCCGAATGCTGCGGGATTGCCGGGACATACGGCTACAAAAAAGAGAAGTATGACATTGCGCAGGCTGTGGGCAAACCGCTGTTTGATCATATCAAGGCGTCGGAATCAGAAGTGGCCGTATGTGACAGCGAAACCTGTCGCTGGCAAATTGGCGCATCCACCGGCGCAAAAATGATCCATCCCATTGAGCTTTTAGCCAAAGCTTATGGCCTGCAAGAATTCTACTTTAAGAATTAACCCCGGATTCGAAAAGGGGACGCCAAGGCGTCTCCTTTTGAAAATAGCGCCGCAGGCTTCGTCGCGAGCTCAGCCGAACGGCCGGGGGGTTACCTGTGCCCGTTTTTTGGGTAGGGGGCAGTTCTCCCCAATAACCATTTTTACCTGTGCCCGGTACGGGTATACCTGGTGCTGAACCCGTGGGTCTGTCGGACTCCTTTAGGCAACGGTGATGACGTTATTAGACGATTGGGAAGCACGCTGGGCACCCTACGATGAACCCACGTACCGCGCCGCGCTGAATTTTGTTAAACCCAACGACATTGTGCTGGATATTGGCGCTGGTGACTTGCGCCTGAGTATCCAGATGGCTAAAATTGCGCGTCAAGTATACGCGATTGAACGGCAAGCGGAGTTACTCAACCGCAGCAGTTCCCTGCCCCCCAACCTGGCGGTTATCTGCGCCGATGCCCGCCAGATTCCATGGCCGGCTGGCGTTACGGTGGGGGTGCTGTTAATGCGGCACTGCACCCACGTAGCCGAGTATGTGGGAAGGCTGCGGGCGCTGGGCTGCCAGAGATTGATCACCAACGCTCGCTGGGGCATGGATGTAGAACAAATGGACCTGGGGCCGCGTATCCCCTGGGAGCAAATGAGAACCGGCTGGTATGCCTGCACCTGCGGCCAAACCGGTTACATTGAGGGACCGGCGCAGCACATTACCGAAGCGCACATCTGGCATGTGGCCGAGGTAGAATACTGCCCGGCCTGTATCACCTGAAAAGAGATTATTTGATGGCCAAACGTAAACGCAAAGAACAGAAAAAATTTAACGTGTATGATTTTGTTGACAATAACAGAACAATCTTAATAAGAGGTTTTTGGGTGCTGGCGGCTGTTTTGTGCATTGTACTGGGCTACAACCGCGGTTATCCGCTGGTTGCAGCCGGCCAGGGCTGGACCGGCGTTCTGATAGGGTTGGCCTGGGGAGTTGGCGCCTTTCTGGCCATTGTGCTGTCATTCTTCCTTAATCGGAAGTTGAAAGGGTTGTAAATTTCAGCCAAAGGCTGCACCCTTACCGGTGGCTGGCCAGTTTACCCCCAGACCATAACACCCCAAAACCTGGTTAAAACGCAGTTAAAAACGGGCTTAACGTCAAATGTCGCAATTTATTCTGACCATAGACCAAAGCACAAACAACACGCAATGCATCATCTTTGATCGGCAGGGCGAAATTGTCAGCCGATATGCTCTAAAACACCGGCTGGTCCACCCCGATACAGGCTGGCTGGAGAATTACCCGCTTGAAATTTGGGCCAACACCCAGGTGGTCATCACCACGGCTATGGAACAGGCCGGGCTGACCGCGGCCAATATTGCGGCCATTGGCATTGCCAATCAGCGCGAAACCGCCCTGGTGTGGGACAAAAACACCGGCCGGCCTTATTACAACGCCATCGCCTGGCGAGACATCAGAACCACCGAAATTTGTGACCAACTGGCCCAGGAAGGCGGCCAGGATCGCTTCAGGGCGAAAACCGGGCTGCCGATTGCCACCTATTTTTCCGGGCCAAAAATCAAGTGGCTGCTCGACAACGTCTCCGGCATCCGCGAAGCCGCCGAAAATGGCGATGCGCTCTTTGGCACAATGGACTCGTGGCTGGTCTGGAACCTGACCGGCGGCATCAACGGCGGCATTCACATTACCGATGTCACCAACGCCTCGCGGACCATGCTGATGGACTTGAAAACCATTAGTTGGGATACCGACATCTGCAACACCTTGACCATCCCCAAAATTATGCTGCCAGAAATTCGCCCCTCCGGCGACCCCGAAATCTACGGTTTTACCCAGCCGGACGGGCCACTGGGCGGCACCGTGCCTATTTGCGGCATTTTAGGCTCGCAGCAGGCCGATGCCGTGGGCCACATGTGTTTTCACCCGCACGACGTAAAAAACAGCTACGACGGCGCATCGTTTGTGATTATGAACACCGGCCGCGAAATTGTGCCATCGAGCCACGGGCTTTTAACCACAATTTGCTACCAGTTTGGCAATCACCAACCCGTCTACGCGCTCGAAGGGTCAATCGCCTTTACTGGCCTGCTGGCCGAATGGTTGCGGGATAACCTGAAAATCATCCGCGACATCCCGGAAATTGAGCAACTGGCCAACACCGTCACCGATAACGGCGATGTTTATTTTGTGCCGGCGTTCAAAGGGTTGTTTGCCCCTTACTGGCGCAACGACGCCCGCGCCGCGATTGTCGGCCTAACCCGCTACAGCCACAATGGCCACATTGCCCGCGCCGCCGTAGAGGCCATTGCCTTTCAAACGCGCGACGTGCTCGAAGCGATGACCGCGGACCTGGGCACGCAAATTCGCCAACTTAAAGCCGGTGGTGAATTAACCGACAATCATCTGCTTATGCAGTTTCAGGCCGATTTGCTGGGTGTTCCGGTTATCCGGCCAAAAGTTAAGGAAACCACCGCTTTGGGTGTGGCCTTTGCCGCCGGGCTGGCCGTAAATTTTTGGCAAAATCAGGCTGAAATAGAAAGTTTATGGACCGTTGACCGCATCTGGACGCCGGTTCAGCACGATGATTATGACCCAAACCAATTATATGAGCGCTGGAAAAAAGCCGTAACTCGTACCCTCAATTGGACTGGAACTACCTGAAAACCAGGTTTAATCAGGCTATCACATACCATGATCCAACTGGATGAAGATCGTTGGGATTTACTGGCCCGAGTAGCCCAACTCTACTACAAAAAAAACCTGACTCAAGCAGAAATTGCCAAGCATCTCAACATGTCCCGGCCGCAAATTTCGCGGCTGCTGGCCGAGGGGCGCGAAGCCGGTGTAGTTGAAATCAGCATCAACTACCCTAAAAACACGTTGTCGCACCTGAAACAAGACCTGCTCAACAGATTCAACCTCAAGCACATTAGCCTGTTAAGCTCGGCAGATTTAGGCTACACGCAATTGCAGGAACAGCTTGGCGTGCTGGCTGCCCGTCACCTGGAAGACCAGCTCAAAGCCGGTATGATTTTGGGCATTTCGTGGAATACCGGCGTTTATCAGGTGGTAAAGGCGCTGCAAGCGGCCCGGCAAGAACAGGTGACGGTGGTCCAGCTTACCGGCGCGGTAGGCACCATCAACCCGCTCATCGATGGCCCCGACCTGACCCGCTGGCTGGCGCAAACTCTGGGAGCGCAGTACAAATATTTGCACGCTCCGCTGCTGGTAGAAAGCCCGGCCACCCGCAATGTCCTCATGCAGGATCGATCTGTCCGCGAGCCGTTGGCGCTGCTCAATGAAATGGACATTGCCCTGATTGGGATTGGCAGTTTGCTCCCGGCGCTCTCCAGCCTGCTGCGCGCCGGCCACATCTCCGAAACCGAGCTGCGCGAAATTGTGCGCCAGGGCGGTGTGGGCGAACTGTGCGGCTACCATTACAATCTGCGCGGCAATGTTTTGCCCCTGGAACTCCATCAGCGTATCATTGGCGTGGACCTGGAAATTTTGGCCCGCACGCCTTACGTCATCGGCGTGGCCGGCGGCATTCAAAAAGCATCGGCCATTTTGGGCGCGCTGCGGCTGGGCGTGATTGATTGTTTGGTAACAGATGAGATTGCGGCCCGGGCGGTGCTCAAAATGCTGTCGCAAGATGACAAGTACGAAGCCCGAGCGAAAAATCCAGACTCCTGGTAACCTCAAAAAAATGTATCTTTCCACGGCAGCCCCATGTTAAATATTCTGGTGATGGGCGCCGGCGCTATCGGCTGTTTTGTTGGCGGAACGCTGGCCGCCAACGGGCACAACGTAACGCTGGTAGGCCGGCCCGCACTGATGGACCATATTGCCGGCCACGGGTTATCGATCCTCTGGCCGGGCAAAGCCCCCCAACAAACGTTCCTCCAAACTGCCACTGCCGTGCCTCTGGCCGGCAGCCCCTACGATTTTATCCTGCTCACGGTGAAATCGCCGGCCACCGCCGCGGCCGCGCAGGAGTTGTCGGCTTTGCGGCTGGATGGCACCAGCATTGTGTCGCTGCAAAACGGCATTGGCAACGAGGAACTGCTGGCCGACAAGTTTGTCCCGGAGCGGATTGTCGCCGGCACCATCACCATCCCCATCGAAGTGCCGGACGTGGGAACTATCCGCGTTAGCAAAGCCAAAGGCGGTCTCGGGCTGGCGTCGCTCCGCGCCGGCCGGCCGGAAGAGCTGCTGGCCACTGCGCTCAACGCAAGCGGGCTGACCACCCTCACCTACCCCGATTACCGGGCCATGAAATGGTCAAAATTGCTGCTGAATATCGTTAACAACGCCTCAAGCGCCATTCTCAACCAGCGCCCAACCGAGATCATCAGCCAGCCCGAGCTGTTTAACCTGGAAATTGCCGCCCTCCGCGAAGGCGTGGCCGTAATGCAAGCGCTGGGCATTAACGCCGTTAAACTGCCCGGCTACCCGGTGCAATGGCTGGCCCGGCTGGTTTCAGCGCGATGGCTGCCGCTGCCGGCCCAGCGCGCCATTTTGCGGCCCTTTATGCGTAGCGGCCGGGGCAGCAAAATGCCGTCGCTGCACATTGATCTGGCCTCCGGGCGCAGCAGTTCGGAAATTGAGGCGCTCAATGGCGCGATTGTCGCTGCCGGCCGGCAGGTGGGCGTGCCTACGCCGGTCAACCGGGCATTAACCCAAATAATGAGCGGCCTCATTGCCGGCCAGCTCGATTGGGCCGACTACCAGCATCACCCCGAAAGACTGCTGCAAGCCGCCGCCGGCCGCTGATCAACTCCCCCGCGCACATCTTTGACTCCTGCCCTCTTTTGGCTATACTCAGGGCGAAAATATTCTCACGGAGCGCGCAGTGACCATCGTTTTGGGAATTTTGGCCATTTTAATTGCCTATCTGTCCGGCTCAATCCCGGTTGGCTACGTGGTTGCCCGGCTGTACGGCGTCGATGTTACCGCCTCTGGCAGCGGCCGCATTGGCGGCACCAACGTGCTGCGCGCCGCCGGCCCGGTAGCCGCCGGGCTAACGGTAACGGGCGATCTGTTCAAGGGTATGCTGCCGGTCTATTTTGCCCGGCAACTCCTGCCGATTGCCATGTTGTGGCTTAACAACGGCCAGAGTATGGACACCGCCACCGCCCTGATTGTGGCGCTGACCATGCCGGCGGCGGTGCTGGGGCACAATCATTCCATCTTCTTAAAATTTAAAGGCGGCGTGGGCGCCGGCACCGCCATTGGCGCGATTGGCGGTGTGCATTTGCTGGCCGCCATTCTGGCCGGCGCGTGCGCGTTGATTGCGCTGGCCGCCAGCCGTTACGCCTCAATTCTGTCAACCGTTATGGCCATTAGCGGCGTTATTTTCCTCATTGTTTTTGCCGCGCTGGGGCAAATTCCATATATGTATACGCTTGGCGGCGTGCTGATTTTGTTGATGATTGTCAACTCGCTGCGGCCCAATTACGCCCGCATCCGCGCCGGCACCGAACGCCGCGTGGGGCAAAAAACCGAAAACATCACCCGCCTGCATTGATGGCCCACTTTCAAATTGACCTGCACGCGCACACCACCGCCTCTGATGGCAGCCACACCCCGGCTCAACTGGTACGGCGCGCCGTGGCTCGCGGCCTGAAAGTGCTGGGCATTGCCGACCACGACACCATCGCCGGGCTGGCCGAAGCGCAGGCCGCGGCCAAACCGGCCGGCCTGGAAATTGTGCCGGCCATCGAATTGAGTACCCGCCACGAACCGGAAAAACAGTTCATCGGCATTCACCTGCTGGGCTATTTTATTGACCCGGCCTCGCCGGCGCTGGTTGACGTGCTTGAGCGGGTTAAACAGGGCCGGCTGGAGCAGAAAATCCGCCAGATTGAGCTGCTGCAAAGTTTTGGGTTTGACCTGCCGCTGGACGCCGTTTTTGAGCGGGTGAGCGGCGTGCCGGGCCGGCCGCACATTGCCGCCGCGCTCATGGAACGCAATCCGGGCCGGTTTGAATCGCTGGCCCAGATTTTTGATGAATATCTGGGCGTGGGCAAAAAAGCGCACGTGGTTCGACCATTTGCCCTGACCGTGAGCGAAGCCATCGCGGTGGTGCGGGCAGCCGGCGGACTGCCGGTGCTGGCCCATCCGGCCGCCTACAGCGGCGGCGTTGAGCTGGTGACGCTGGTGCGCAATGCCGCCGCCGCGGGTGTGGCCGGTATAGAAGTTTACTATCCCTACGAGGACGGCCATCGGCCCGGCAGCGGCAGTCGCTGGATTGGCCGGCTGGAGCAACTGGCCACCGAGTTGGGGCTGCTGGCCACCGGCGGCACCGATTTTCACGGCCGCCCGCATGAGGTCATCGACCTGGGCGATATGGGCCTGACCGAAGCTCAATACCAAACGTTCAAAACGTACCGTCAAAACTTAAGCTAAATTTAAGGTCAGGCTCTTCAAACGCACTAGATTTTGTGCTACAATAATTGGCAAGCACTGTATCTAGTAGCATATCTTTTCTATTACACTATAGCACTTCTCATACTACACTCCAACTGGGACACAGATAAACACAGATGAAGCAAAAATTTTTCGAGAAAATCTGTGTAAATCTGCGAAATCTATGTCCTGATTTTAATAAGTGCAATTGTAGTAACTATTATTATCTACCCGAATATTTGCAGTAATCAACAGCCTGTTAACCACCGTCCGATTAAGGCAAACTTTGCGGTATGAACCAAAAAACACCTTTCCAACCTATTCAACTTTTTAGCCACATGCCTCGGCTCACTCAGATTTTAATCCCCCCTGCCGCAGAAATTTATCCGTTGGCTCCAAACCGCTACCCGTAACAGGTAGCGGTTTCTGATTTTTCTTACAAATTCAGGAGGACAGGAGAAGATGACCCAAAAATATTCTGTTTCTATTGCCGGCAATATGGGTGTGGGCAAAAGCACCCTCACCCGGCTGCTCGCCGCCGAATTTGGCTGGACGCCTTTTTACGAGGCCGTTGACGACAACCCCTACCTGGCGGATTTTTACAGCAATATGCCCCAGTGGAGTTTCCACTCGCAGTTGTTCTTCCTCTCGCGGCGATTGCGCTACCATCGCCAGATTGCCAGCCACCCCAACCACGTCATTCAGGACCGCTGCGTTTATGAAGATGCCGAGGTGTTTGCCCGCAACCTGCACCAGCGGCGCAACATGGCCGACCGCGATTATCAGCTTTACCGTGACCTGTACGATGAGTTTATCCAGATTGTGCCGCCGCCCAACCTGATTGTTTACCTCAAAGCCAGCGTGCCGACGTTGATTGAGCGCGTTCACCGCCGCGGCCGCGATTTTGAGCGGGACATCTCGCCGCTCTATTTGCAGCAGCTCAACGAGCTGTACAACACCTGGATTGAAGATTTTACCCTGTGCCCCATTTTAACCATCGAAACCGACCCGCTCGATTTTGTGCGTTTCCCGCAGGATTTTTTGGCCATCAAAGCCAAAATTGTTGACAGCTTAAACCTCCCGGCAAAAGTATTGGCCCACGCCATCTGAAGGCGGCCCAAAAGCCCAGGGTGAAATTTGTGGCGAGCCGTTGCTAGCGGTTCGCCACAAATTTCACACCCCTTTGCAATCCCAATATGTCTACGCTACAATGAAATAACCGCCGACTCATCATGCGGCCCAATTTTTGAAACTGGCAAAAATGATGACCTTTCCCCGGACTGTGCTCAATAACGCCGAATCGCCGGCTCTGACTATTCCCATTGCCGCCCGCCTGATCGACCAGCTTCAAGACAACGTTACCCGGGTGGCGGTCGTCGAACCGCGCAAACTCCGGCTCATTCTGGCCACAATTTTGGCCGGCGGCCACCTGCTGCTGGAAGATGTGCCCGGCGTGGGCAAAACGCTGGTGGCCAAAGCCGTGGCCCGCTCGGTGAGCGCCAGCTTCAAGCGCATTCAATGCACCCCGGATCTGCTGCCCAGCGACATCACCGGCACATCTATTTACAACCAAAAACAGCAGGAATTTGTCTTTATTCCTGGTCCGTTGTTTGCCCAGTTTGTGCTGGTTGATGAAATTAACCGGGCCACGCCGCGCACCCAATCGAGCCTGCTGGAAAGCATGGCCGAACAACAGGTCACCGTTGATGGCCGGCGCTATCCGCTCGACCAACCCTTTTTTCTGATTGCCACCCAAAACCCGGTTGAAACCGCCGGCACCTTTCCCCTGCCAGAAGCCCAGCTCGACCGCTTTCTGATTTCGCTCAGTTTGGGCTACCCTCAGTTTGCCGCCGAGGTGACCATTTTGGAGCGAGAGGAACACCAGGACCCGCTCGACACCGTGGACGCCGTGATCTCGCCCGCCGACATCCTGCAATTGCAGGCGCTGGTGCGCAAAATCGGCGTGGTGCGGCCGCTCAAAGAATACATTGTCCAGTTGCTCACCGCCACCCGCAACCACCCCGACATCCTGCTCGGCGTTAGCCCGCGCGGCGGCGTGGCCTTGCAGCGCGCTGCCCAGGCTATGGCCCTGCTCAACCACCGCGACTTCGTCACCCCGGACGACATCAAAACCGTGGCGCCGGGCGTGCTCACCCACCGCCTCATCACCCACGAACGCTCTTCAGAACTGCAGCACAGCCTGATTGGCGGCATTTTGGCAGCGGTGCCGGTACCGCTGGGGTAAACCAATGAAAATGCTGAAAACTTCGCAGAAGTATTTGAGCAACCGAAAATGTACTAAAATCATCTTGTTTACCCCCTCCCCTAACCCCTCCCCCGTAAACGGGGGAGGGGAAAAAGGGAATTTGGTGTCAATTTTGGGCGCAAAGCGCCCAAAATTGACACCATTTCCATAAATACCCCCCTTCCCAAAGGGAAGGGGGGTAGAGGGGATGGGGTTAATCTTTCACTAAAGTCAGTTTCCGAACGCTCTCCTAATCCCTAATCCCTGAATCCTATTTTCAATGGAGGAAAATCTGTGAATACCGTCAAATCGTTGCCCCCCGAACAACTCTATCGCCGCTGCGACCCGGCCGAATTTACCTTTGAAACTACCGCCGATCTGGAAACGCTGGAAGGTCTCATCGGCCAGTCTCGCGCGGTTGAGGCCGTGCAGTTTGGCATCGGTATCCGGCAGGAAGGCTACAACCTGTACGTGCTGGGGCCATACGGCACCGGCAAACACACCGCCATGCGCCAGTTTTTAGAGCAAAAATCGGCCACCGAACCCACGCCCGTTGATCGCTGCTATGTGAACAATTTTGAGCAGCCGCACAAGCCCCGCGCCCTGGCGCTGCCCACCGGTCAGGGGCTTGAGTTTCAGCGCGACATCGAACGGTTTGTGCAGGAGTTGCATACCGCCATCCCCGCCGCTTTTGAAAGTGACGACTACCGCTCCCGCAAAACCGCCATCGAAGAAGGGCTGGCCAAAGAGCAGGAGCAGATTTTCAAAGATATGCAGCAGCGGGCTAAAGAAGAACAATTCGCCCTGGTTCGCACCCAGGCCGGCCTGGCCTTTGCCCCGCTCCGCCCCGATGGCGACGTGCTCAACCCCGAAGAATACCAAAAACTGCCCCAGGCCGAACAGGACCAGATCGAAGGCCGGCTCGGCGCTCTGCAAAACGAGTTACAAACGGCCATCCGCAAAGTGCAGCAGCTTGAGCGCAAACACCGTGAGCGTATCAAAGCCCTCGACCGTGAAATTGGCCTGTTTGCCGTCGGTCATTTTCTCGACGAGCTATGCGAAAAATACAGCGCCCTGCCGGATGTCGTCGCCCATCTGAACGCCACCCAGCGCGACATGGTCGAAAACGTTGATGACTTTCGCAAGCCGGACGAGGAGGCCGCCCCACTGCTGGAAGGCATCCCGCTGCCCCGTTCGCTGCAAGGGCCGCCCAAAACCCGCCGCTATCAGGTGAACCTGTTGGTTGACAACAGCCGCACCGAAGGCGCGCCGGTCATCTACCTGGATCACCCCACCTACCCCAACCTGATTGGCCGCAACGAGCACGTCACTTCGCCGGCGGGCGCGCTCATCACCGATTTTACACTCATCCGGCCCGGCGCGCTGCACCTGGCCAACGGCGGCTATCTCATTTTAGACGCCCACAAAATATTAATGCAGCCCTACGCCTGGGAAGCCCTCAAACGGGCGCTGCGTTCGCGCGAAATCAGCATCGAGGCGCTGGGCCAGCAAATGGGGCTGCTCAGCACCATCTCGCTGGAGCCGGAGCCGCTGCCGCTGGACATCAAAATTGTCCTGCTGGGCGACCGGCAAACCTATTATCTCCTGTCCGCCTACGACCCCGATTTTGACGAGCTGTTCAAAGTGGCCGTGGATTTTGAGGAGGACATGGACCGCACCCCGGACAACAACCTGCTCTACGCCCGGCTGATTGGCACGCTGGCCCGCAAAGAAAATTTGCGCCACTTTGACCGCAGCGCCGTCGCCCGCGTCATCGAGCACAGTTCGCGCATGGTCGATGACGTGGCCAGGCTCTCTACCCGCATGCAGGGCGTGGCCGATTTGCTGCGCGAGGCCGATTATTGGGCCGGGCAAAATGGCGAAACAATTGTCGCTGCCGACGCCGTGCAGCAGGCCATCGACGCCCAGATTTCCCGCTCCGGCCGCGTGCGAGAGCGCATGCAGGAGCAGATTGAGCGCGGCACCATCCTCATTGATACCGCCGGCGAAGCCGTGGGCCAGATCAACGGGCTGTCGGTCATCAGCATGGGCCAGTATTCTTTTGGCCGCCCCAGCCGGATTACCGCCCGCGTGTCGCTGGGCCGCGGCAAAGTTGTCGATATTGAGCGCGAGGTGGAACTGGGCGGGCCGCTCCATTCCAAAGGCATCCTCATTTTGTCCAGCTACCTCAACGCCCACTACGTGCCCGATTATCCGCTGTCGCTCACAGCCAGCCTGGTATTTGAGCAATCCTACGGCGGGGTTGATGGCGACAGCGCCTCCTCCGCCGAACTGTACGCGCTGCTATCGGCGCTGGCCGGCGCGCCAATCAAACAATCGCTGGCGGTCACCGGCTCGGTTAACCAGCGCGGCCAGGTGCAGGCTATCGGCGGCGTCAATGAAAAAATCGAGGGTTTTTTCGATTTGTGCCGCGCGCGCGGCCTCACCGGCCAGCACGGCGTGCTCATCCCCGAATCCAACGTGCAGCATTTGATGCTGCGCCACGATGTGGTGCAGGCCGTGGCCGACGGCCAGTTTCACATTTACCCGGTCGCTACCATTGACCACGGGCTGGAAATTCTCACCGGCCTGCCCGCCGGCGAGCGCGACGCCGACGGCCACTTCCCGGACGGCAGCCTCAACACCCGGGTTGAGCAGCGGCTCATTGCCTTTTCGGAGCGCTGGCTGGCGCTCAGCAAAAAAGTTGAGTGATGCCCACGCTGCGCGCGCTCGTCATTTTTTTGCTGGCCGTGGCGCTCTATTTTGTCGCCAACCAGACGCAAGTCGGCTGGGTTTATATTATGGTCGATCTGCTGCTGGCGCTGCTGCTGGCCGTGTGGCTTTTTTCGGTGGGCATCTTGCGGGGCGTTGCCATCCGGCGCACCTTTCACGGCGCGGCCCCACCACCGGATGACCTCAGCCCGCCCGATTTTTTTGAGGACGATCCGGTCACGGTGGCGCTGGAGGTGAGCCGGGCCGGCCTGCGCCCCGCGTTTATGCTCGCCGGGGTCGATGACTGCCCCTTTGCCCCGCCCGCCGAGCGCCGCCAATCGTTTTTTGTGCCGCTGATTCTTGGCCGGCGCGCTGTGCAATTGGAGTACGCCACCACCTGCGACCGGCGCGGCGTCCACCTTTTCCCGCCCATTCCACTGACTTCCAACGGGCCGGTGGGCCTGTTTCGCAGCCGCCGCCGGCTGGTTGTGCCCGGCGAACTGCTGGTTTACCCCCGTTACCACCCGCTCAACCGCTTTCGGCTGCTGGAAAACCGCGGCTTCACCGACCGCCACGCCCTGCGCGTGGGCCACAGCAGCGAAGTCATTGGCATCCGCGAATACCGCACCGGCGACTCGCTGCGGCAGATTCATTGGCGCAGCACCGCCCGCGCCGGCCGGCTGGTGGTCAAAGAATTTGCCGACCAGGATCACCTGTCACTGACCGTGGTACTCGATCTGTCGGCGGCGGGCAGCATGGGCGAGGGCAAATACTCCACCTTTGAAACGGCAATCCGGCTGGCGGCCAGTCTGGGCTACTACGCCACTCACCACAACGTGCCGTTCCGCTTGGCCGGCCACAGTGAACAGTGGCAGCCGCCCAACATCGCCCTGAGCTGGTGGGGCGTACTGCACTACCTGGCCCGCGTTCAAAATGATGGCGACCGCCCGCTGGCGCAGGTGCTGCGCCAGCTGCCGCCCGTGCCTTTTGCCGTGGTGCTGGTCAGCCGGCCAGAGGCCGCCGCTATCCGTGAGCTGGCCGCGCTGGCCAACCGCGGCACCGACGCGCTGGCTGTGTTCATCACCCCGGATAGCAGCCTGCCGGCAACCGCGCTCGGCCTGGGCAGCGAGCGGCTCAAAATAAAAACCGTTGGCCCGCACAACTGGGTTGAGGGCGTACAGACAATGTGAGAGTTAGGTGAGTTGGGTGAGCGAGGTGAGTTAAAATCTAAATTACTCACCCAACCCACCCAACCAATTTATTATGTTCCGACGCTTCAAGAATAAACCAAAAACCGAACCCGAACACTCCCGCCGGCTGCGCGGCCTGGTTTTCGCTGCCATGCTGGTGCCGCTGCTGGCGCTGGCCCGCACCCGGCCCGATCTGATCCCGCACGTACTGCTGGCCGCGCTGGTGATGGCGGCCGGCCACTGGACCAGTTACCACAGCCGCCACGCCGTGCGGCAGATCGTGCGGCTGCTAACCTTTGTGGCGGTCAACCTGGCCTTATGCTGGCTGTTTGCCGGCCTGGCTATCGGCGCGACGGTGCCGCAGGCCCAGTTTGCCATTTTTGCCCAGGCCATCACCAGTTTTGATCTGCGCTTCCGCACCAGCCTGTACAACACCCTCATTCACAGTTTGGCCATTTTGTACGTGGCCGCCACCCTCAGCCGCACCACCGAGCTGGCCCTCTACCTGCTGCTGTTTGCCGGGCTGGCTCTGGCCGCCTTCGCCGCCGGCGAAGCCGAATCCGGCCGGCGCAACGCCCGCGTTGCTCCCGCGCCAACGCGCCAACCGGCCGCCGGCTCGCTGACCCTGTTTGGCGTCGGTTTTGCCGCCATCACCTTTTTGGTACTGGTGCTGGTCTTTCTGCTGACCCCGCGCTACGCCAACCGGCCCATCGTACCGCCCTTTTCGCTCAATCTGCCGCTCAGCGGCGGCACTTCGGCAGAGATCATCAACCCCGGCGTGCCGCTGGTGCAGATCAACGGCTGGAGCAACGGCACCAGCGACTACTACTACGGGTTTGACACCAGCCTTGACCTGCGCTATCGCGGCGGTCTCAGCAACCAACTGGTGATGTATGTGCGCAGCCCCAGCCGCAGCTACTGGCGCAGCCACAGCTACGACACTTACGACGGCGCGCGCTGGAGCCAAAGCGACACCACCCTGGCCCAACTGAGAGATCGTGGCGTCTATTTTGAACTGCCCGCGCCGCTCGGCTCGCCGGAGTCGCAAACTATGCAGGCCGAAGTCCAACCCGACGGCAGCCGGCTGATCAAAGACCCGCCCGGTATCCCGCGCCATTTGCAGGAAACCCTCAATATCGATGACTCACGCTCGCCCGTGCAAAGCTGGCAGCAGTACCAGCAAATTGTGCAAACTTATAACATTGTCCGGCAGCAGCCCAACCTTATTTTTGCCGCCTACCGCCCCGCCGAAATTTTTATGTCCACCGAAACCCTGTCGCTGGACAGCGGCGATGGCCTCCGTTTGCCGCAGCCCCTGCAAGCGGGAATGACTTACAGCGTGGTCTCCTATCGGCCTGAATTTGACCCCGCTGTGCTGCGCCGGGTCGATACCTCGGTTTACCCGCCCAATATTACCGCCCGCTACCTGCAACTGCCGCCCACCATCACCGAACGCACCCGGGCGCTGGCTCGCCGGCTAGCCGCGCCGCACGGCAATGTGTTCGATCAGGTGACGGCGCTCACCAACTATTTACTCAGCGAATATCCGTACAACTTTTACCCGCCGCCCCACCCGCCCGGCGCAGAAGTTGTCGACCAGTTTTTGTTTGTGGATAAAGAGGGCGTGTGCGAACAGTACGCCACGTCGCTGGTGGTGCTGGCCCGTTCGCTGGGGATACCGGCCCGACTGGCCGCCGGCTACGGCGCGGGCACGCACAACCCGGTTACCGGCTACTACGAGGTGCGCTACAGTGACGCTCATTCGTGGGTCGAGGTTTATTTTCCGGGGCAGGGCTGGGTGCCGTTTGACCCTACCCCCGGCTGGACGCCGCAGCCCTACCCCACCCCGGCTCAAAACTGGCTGTTTGCCAACAACGGCCAGCTATTCAGCCAGCTCACCGGCCTGCAAATCCCGGTAGGGGCCATCGCCTCCGGCGCGGCCACCGGCATCGTTTTTTTTGCGCCGTTTCTGGTGGGCGCGACGCTGCTGGTGGGGCTGGTCTGGCTGCTGTGGACTCTGGCGCGACGGCTGAATTTTACGTGGCCGCAGCCGGGCCTGCGCTACAGCCCGCCGCCCGCCGATGAAACCCGCCGCCGTATTTTGCAGGCGTACCGCCAGGCCGGCCGGATTCTGCGCGGTCAAAAATATCGAGCACGCCGGCCAGGAGAAACCGCCGCTGAATACGCCGCCAGCGTGGGGCAACTGCCGGCGCTGGCCGAGCTAACCGAACTGACCGAACTGGCCGCCTACCGGCCCGCCGCCCCCAATACCGCGCAGGCCGTCGCCGCCGAGTCGGCGGCCAACCGGCTCAAATCCGAGCTGCCGCCGGCACAAAAAAACCGGCGGGAGATATCCTAGCCGGGTGAATAGGTTGGAGTCCAAAACTGCAGTTTTGGACTCCGGCTTTAATTGTCACACGCCGCAATTAGCCGCGGTAGCGGTTAGTGATCGGCAGACGGCGGTCTTTACCAAACGATTTGGTGGTAATTTTGGGGCCGGGCGGAGCCTGCCGCCGCTTGTACTCGTTCAAATCGACCAGCCGGATGAT
>CAYOXS010000104.1:0-17097 GCA_964407935.1 uncultured Caldilineaceae bacterium | reverse complement strand
GGGCGTTGGTCGCTTCGCGGATAAAAATGTACATGCCCAGCCGCAGCTTTTCCATCGCCTCCGCAACGGTGGTACATTCGTGATCGCTGCCGATGCTGGCGTTGACGTAGGCGTTGAGCGCCTTGCCGCTGAGGCCGGGGCAGTGGCCATCTTTGACCAAGCCTTTAAAAGAGCGAATTTTGTTGAGCACGCTGTCATCGCCGTTGACCACGCCGGGAAAATTCATCACTTCAGCCAGGCCGATGACGTATGGCTCGCGGCGGAGTGGTTCCAGATCGTACCATTCCAGCGACGCGCCGGTGGTTTCCATGTGGGTGCTGGGCACGCAGCTCGGCGCGTTAACGTACACGCTGAGCGGGTTGCGTTTGGCCATTTCCAGCATGTAGCGGATGCCTTCCAGCCCCAGCACATTGGCAATTTCGTGCGGGTCGGTAACAACAGTGGTGGTGCCGCGTGAAACCACGGCGCGGGCAAATTCCGGGGGCGGCACCATGGCGCTTTCAATATGCACGTGGCTGTCGATGAGGCCGGGCGCGACAAAACGCCCTTCCAGATCAACCGTTTCGCGGGCGTCGTAGTCGCCCCAACCTACAATTCGGGAGTGGACAATAGCCAGGTCGGCGTTGAAGATTTCGCCCGTGAACACGTTGAGCAGCCGGCCATTTTTTAACAGCAGATCAGCCGGCTCATCGCCGCGAGCGATTTTTATGATTTGAGCAAGTTCCATCAGTGAACTCCTTTCTTTCACAAAATTATCCACCAATCAAAGGGGTGTGACAAATCTTTGGCCCGGCTTCACGGGTCTGTCCCAAATTTTAGGTAGTGTAGGGGCGAGGCCAATCGGCAAAAGCCTATTTTGCCCCCAAAGCCAGCTTTCGATTGGCTTCGCCCCTACCCCGTCAAAATTCGCCTAATTTTTGGGACACACCCCAGCTTCACCCAATGATTGACACAGGCTCTTTTCTCAGTTACTATTTTTGAATAGATAGCCGCTACGGCAATTCCCAGAGGCGAATTGTGGAAGATAACCTCGATAAGGCTGATTTTCAGCGCCAACTTGAATTTGAAGAGCTGGTAGCCACAGTTTCGGCTCGATTTGTCAGCCTCAACTCAAATGAGCTGGATCGCGGCGTGCAGATGGCCCTGCGCGCCGTTGGTAATTTTTTGCAGGCCGACCGCTGCGCCGTGTTTTTGCTGAGCGATGCCCCGCCAAGTTTTTCCAATACCCACGAATGGTGCGCCGCCGGGGTCGAGTCGTTGCGGGAGTCCATGCCAACTGTGCCGGCCGATAACCTGCCCCTGTTTATGAGCCGGCTCCGTCAATTTAAGGTCGTCGCTATTGCCGATAGTTCGCGTATGCCAGCCGCCGCCCACCGGGAGCAGCAGTTGCTGCGGCAGCGCCAAACCCGGGCCTTGCTGGCCGTACCTATGATCGCCGGCGATGCGCCAACCGGATTACTGGTGCTTGAGGCAGTGTCACAGCCCAAACAGTGGCCCGCCGCGACCGTGCCGCTGCTCAAAATTGTGAGCGATTTGTTTGTGAGCGCCTTTGACCGCAACCGCGCCGAAGCCGCCCTCCGCCAAAGCGAAGAACGTTTTCGGCGGGTGATTACCTCCATCAGCGATCACATCTATTTTTGGATGGTCACCGACAAAAACGAGCACATTAACCTGTACCTGTCGCCCAATATAGAAGAGTTGACCGGCTACCCCTACGAACAATTTGCCACCGATTGGGCCTTTTGGAATCGCCGCGTAATCCACCCGGACGACCAGCCCGCCGCAGCCCGACAGGCGGCCAAACTGGCCAGCGGCCAGGATAGCCAAATGGAATACCGGCTGGTGCGGGCCAATGGCGAAATTATCTGGGTGCGCGACAGCGGGCGCGTTGAACAGGTTGACCGCTCGATGATGGTTTACGGGGTGGTGGCCGATGTGACCGAGCGCAAAAAAGCGGAAGAAGCGCTGGCCGAAGAACGCGCCCTGCTGGCCGAGCGGGTGGCGGAGCGCACGTCTGAACTGAGCCTGGCCAACGCCGAGTTGTCCCGCGCCGCCCGGCTCAAGGATGAGTTTTTGGCGGCCATGAGCCACGAACTCCGCACGCCGCTCAACACCGTGCTGGGCATGGCCGAAGCGCTGCAAGAGCAGGTGTACGGCGCGCTTAATCAGGAGCAGAACGTGGCGCTGACGCGGATCGAAGAAAGCGGGCGGCATCTGCTGTCACTCATCAACGACATTCTGGACCTGTCGCGGATTGAAGCCGGCAAAATGGAACTGCAAATGGGGCAGGTTGATATTTTTGCCGTGTGTCAGGCCAGCCTCTACTTTATCGACAAAGCCGCCAAAGCCAAGCAGCTCGACGTTGCCTTATCCATTAAAGACAACATCATTTTATACGCCGACCAGCGGCGGCTCAAACAGGTGCTCATCAATCTGCTGAGCAACGCCGTCAAATTTACCCCGGAAGGCGGCAAGATCGGTCTGACCGTCACCGCAGACCCCGAACAGCCGGCGGCAAAGTTTACGGTGTGGGATACGGGTATCGGCATTGCCAAAACCGATATGGACGTGCTGTTCAAACCGTTTGTCCAGCTCGACAGCCGGCTGGCCCGCCAATACGAAGGCACCGGACTGGGGCTGGCACTGGTTTACAAAATTGTAGAAATACATCAGGGCAGCGTGGCGGTTGAAAGCCAGTTGGGCCAGGGTAGCCGCTTTACGGTTTATCTGCCATTGCACAGCGAGCTGGCTCACCCCGAACTACAGCCGGAGAGCGCAAAAAAAGAGACGGCAAAAAAAAGGTCGAGTGCTCCGGCTCGCCTGATTTTGCTGGCCGAGGATAACGAAGCCAATATTGCCACTTTGTCGGAGTATTTGAGCGCCGCCGGCTACCGGCTGGTGGTGGCTCGTGATGGCGCGGAAGCCATTGAGCGGGTCAAAGAATCACAGCCGGATTTGGTGTTGATGGATGTGCAAATGCCGGTGATGGACGGGCTGGAAGCCACGCGCCAGCTCCGCGCCGACAGCCGCTTTCGGGATTTGCCAATCATCACCCTTACCGCGCTGGCCATGCCCGGCGACCGGGAACGCTGCCTGGCCGCTGGCGCTAATGAGTACATCAGCAAACCTGTCAGTTTGAAACACCTCGTCAACACAATTGAGTCGCTGTTAAAGTAACGCCGGCCTCAATTTACTCCACCGTTACTGTCAACAGTTTTAACGCGTCGGCCGGCTGAGGCGGGTTGAGCGGCAGGCGGGCAAAATCCTCCAGATTGTACCAGCCAATCAGCAAGTTGTATTTGCCCGGCGGCAGATCGTTGGGGAAAGGCAGCGTCCGCCGGTCGATGAAGGTGCTGCCGGCCGGCCACAACCCGGTGGGAAACTGCGGCGGGCCGTCAAAACCGGCCACCTGCGCCTGCGAGTCCGGCTCAACTAGTTGGATGAACAGGGTCAAATCGCGCTGCGGCGGCGACAGCGCGCGCCAATAAAACGTGAGCGCCGCCGGCTGGCCGGGGTGGACCGGCTGGTTAATCCAGTCATAACCGGCTAACTGAATCTGGTCGCCAAAACTGGCGGTCAGCGGTTTGGCCGGCGCGAGCGCTGGCCACTGCGGCGGCAGCACCGGCACACCGGGCACAATCGGCTCAACCGGCCCGCCGGCAACATCAAAGGCCGGTTTGGCCGCGCGCTGCGGGTCGTCAAATTCAAAAATGCCGATGGCCAGCCGGGTGGCAGCCGGCGCGTCCGTGGCGGGCGGCACAAACACGTAAACGGTGTCCGGCAGAATCAACCCCGGCTCCAGTTGCGAGGTTGGCCAGCGCCCGCCATCGGGGTAGTTGTTGGCCTGAGCAATGGCGCTGCCGTCCAGATTCAGCAGGTGGACAAATGCGCTGTAATTTTTGGCGATGGGTTGCGTGGCCTGCCAGTAGAGCGTCACCGGCAGCCACTCGCCGGGGTGAACCGGGGGCCGCTCAAGGTGGTAACCCACCAGCCGCAGCGCCTCGTCGCCGTAGCGCCAATCCAGCCGGGTGATGTCTGGCGGCAGCTCGGCGGCGGTGATGAGCGGCGTGGGCGTGTAGGCGGCGCGCAAATAAACAAACGGCGACGCCAGCGCCAGCACGAACAGGGCCAGCACGGCCAGCCACGGCATCAGCCCGGCCGCAAATTTTATGAATCCGGCCGCAGCCGATTCACCCCAGCGCCGGGCCAGCAGCACAAACTGGGCCAGCCCCCACGCCGACAGCACCGCCAGCGCCGGCAGCGCCGGAAAAAGCAGCCGCCCCCACGAAGCCGGGGTAATTTGCATCCAGCGCAGCAGCGCCACAAAAATAATCACGCACCACAACGCCAGCAGCCCCAAAATCAGCGCCTCGGTTTTGGCCGGGCCGGCAAGCTGCGGCCGGGTTTTGGCTTCGGCGCGGAGTTGGCCGGCAAGCTGCCAGCCGCCCAGCGCCAGTCCCGCCAAAATCAAATATTTCAGCCAACGCAGCGCCTCGTACAACCAGGGGGCGATCAGCACCTGCCCCGCGCCAAACGCCGCCCAAAATGTCAGCTCCAGACCGGTCATTTCGGTTTGCCAGATTTGGGCCAGCGTTGGCCGGGGGTTGAGCGCGCCGCCGCGATACAGCAGGTGCGCGGCCAATGCCGATACATCGCCGTAGAGCTGCCAGTTGCGCCAGTACCACCAGCCGGCCAGCAGCAGCCCGGCCGCGCCGATGGTGAATCCGTATTTCACCAGCTCACCAATTGAGCGGCGGCGGTAAAAATTCAGCAGCAGCACCAGCGCCGCCAGCGGGTACAGGTACAGCAGGCTCAATTTGGTGATGGCTCCCAGCGCCAGCGTCACGCCCAACCCGCTAACAAGTTTCAGGGTTGCACCGCGCTGAATAATCATCGCCAGCAGCAGCAGCGCCAGCGCCGCCAGCGTCACGCTGAGGCTATCGTTGGTGATGGCCGAACTGACGTGCAAAAACTGCGGCACAAACGCCGCCAGCGCCGCCGCCCACAACGGCAGCCAGCGATAAATCGTCAATCCTGAAAACAGCGATTCACCTGTATCGGGGCCGGGATATTGCCGGTAACCCCAAATTATTTGGGCTAACTTGTAGGTGAGAAAAATTGTGCCGATGCCCGCCAGCAGCGACACCCAGCGGGCCAGCCGGGCCGCCACCGTCACCGCCTCCCAGCGCCAGTTTTCGCCGGGCGAGTGCAAATACAGGTTGTTGTTGCCTCGCTCGCGCCACACAAACGAGCGGTCATCCGCGTAGTGGGGGTTGCGCGGCGGCTCGGCAAAATCGGCCAGATTCAACCACGCGGTTGCCGCCGCCGAAAGCAGGTGGTACAGGGGCGGTTGGGTGCCTTCCTGATCGTAGGCTTCAGTTTCGCCGGGGCGAACCACAGGCAGTTGGTGCTGCGTTTGGATGTACTGAACCACCGCAAAATGCTTCAATTCGTCCGGCTTTTCAAACAGCGGGACAAAGGCATCGTACAGTAACGCCAGCCCGGTGAACAAAATGAGAATCGCCGCCAGCCCCCAGCGGTTGATGCGTTGGTGTGAAACGGATAAAGGTTGATTCATAGCGCCGGATTATAGCACAAATTGGTCGCTTTGACGTGCCGGGCGGGGCGGATATAATTTACAAACGGTAAATTGCACACGAATTGAGGAAACAGATGCGCTTTTTTCAATATACTTCTGGTTTGATAACGCTGGCACTGGTTGCGCTGTCGGCGTGCAGCCCGGCGCCACCGCCGCCGGTGGTAGCCACCGCCACCGCCGCGGCCGTCGGCAGTATGGTCACCGACCCGCAGCAGGCCACCCGCGAAGCCGCGCCCACCGAGCCGGCGCCGGCGCCATCGCCAACAGTTGAGCCGACGGCCAGCAACACGCCCGTGCCAACCAGCACCCCCACCCCGGTTGACACGGCCACGCCCACCCCGGAACCCAACCCGGTGGTGCGGCTGAATGAATCGGTCACCCAGCAGATTAATGTGCGCGGCGGGCCGGGCACAGACTACCCCATTGTCGACTCGTTTGATCCGGGCGAAATTGCCCAGGTTACCGGCCGCAACACCGATAGCAGTTGGTGGTACGTAAATCTGGAAGGGGCAGTCTCGCCGGGTTGGGTGTTTGCCCGGCTGGTTGAATTAACAGGTCGCGCCGAATCGATCCCCATTGTTGAAGTAGCCCCGCCGGTTGAAGCCCAGCCGGAACAGGAACAGGCCGTTGCCGCGGAACCGCCGGAGGAAGCCACGCCGGCGGAAGCAGCACCCGCCGGCGAATCGACGCCAACCAGCGAGGCCACAGAAACGCCGGCAGAGCTGGAAACCAAGCTGCGCTGCGGCAAAGATTTTTGCATTACCTACCAGGCCATGATCCCCATTTGGGAAAATGGCGGTTGCATCGGCAACCACAGCATTTTTGTGACCGTGCTCGAAGGGCCGCCGCCGGGCAAACCGCTCGATGGCATTGTGCTGGGCGACACGTTCAACAATATTGAGATTGCCTCCGGCAGCAAAGGGCCGGGCGCGGCGGAGTTTACGCTGTGGATGAACACCATGAGCATCAAAGTGAAACGGCACATCGACGGCACGGAATTCACCAGCGAGGAAAGTTTCCCGTTTACCTCGCACGATGAGTTGATCCCGGCCGAAGTGCTGGCCGCCAACGGCTACTGCGAAGGCAGCGTGGAAAAATGCCGCGTGGCCCAGCAGAATAATCAGGTGTGCCGCGGCCACTACTCCTACAAGGTCACTTTCCACAAATTCGATTGATCAATTTATGGCGGCCACACCCCAAGATTATGCGAAGGGTGATGGGAACCCGGGTTCCCGTTTCATCGGATTTGGAACCCGGTCAATTAGTTTCGTGTACAGGCGGTGGTCAAAATGGAGGGGGTGAGCTGAGCTTCACCCGTTTGGCCGCGGGGGGGCGTTTGGCCAACATTTTGGGCAGGCCGGCCAGCGCCTGCCAGCGAGCGCGCAGCGGCGCAAAATTGCGCTGTCGATAGAGCTGGTACAGCAGCGAGGCCAGATCGTAGCCCGCAATCAACAACAGCGACCACCACAGGTCGCGCCCGTCAACATTTTTGGCGATGGCCCACCAGCGGTTGCGGCTCAAAAGGAAGATTTTGCGCGGGCTGGCCTTGCCGCCGGTTGCCGAATGGTAGTGCAACACCCGCGCGGTTGGCGCGTACAGGCAACGCCAGCCGGCCCGCTGCGCTCGCCAGGCCAGGTCGATGTCCTCGTAATAGGTGTAAAAATCCTCGTCAAACAGGCCAATCTGCTCGAGCATTTCACGGCGATAGAGCGCGGCCCCGGCGCACGGGCCAAAAACTTCGCGGCGGTCGCCGGCGGTTGTGGCGGGTTGGCCCGCGCCGCGATTCCAGCCGAAGCCGGCCCAGTCGACCCTGATACCCGCCGAATCGAGCACATCGGGCTGATCCCACACCAGCATCTGCGCTGCAACCATGCCAATATCGGGCGCAGCCAGCCCGCCAATCAGTTCGCGCAGCCAGTCGGGGTCGGCGCGGGTGTCGTTGTTGAGGGTAACAATGTAACGCCCGCCGGCGGCGCGGATGCCAACGTTGTTGGCTCCGGCAAAACCCAAGTGCTGTTCCTGCTGGATCAGCCGCACTTCGGGATAATGTTTGGCCACCCACGCCGCCGAGCCATCAGTTGAGCCGTCATCCACAAAAATGATCTCAAAATCGGGGTAACTTTGCCGGCGCAGCGATTCCAGGCAGCCGGCCAGCCATTTCTGGCCGTTCCAGTTGGTGATGATGATACTGGCGGCGGGCATGGCTACCACCCTGCCGGCAAGCCGTGGGGAATTTCAATATCGGCAAAATCAGAAGTCTGGCGGCTGCCAACGCGCTGCACCCAGGCAGCCATGCGCTGCAAGCCGTCGGCCAGCGGCAGCGGCGGCGGCACATCGAGGTATTCCCGCACTTTGGCGTGCGACGAAAAGGCGTGAACCACCTCGTTGCGGGGCGGCAAATGGACAATCGCCGATTGCGACGCGCCCATCACCCGGCAAACCTCCTGCGCCAGTTGGTTGACGGTGTAGGGCTGATCGCCGCCCACGTTGAAAATCTGGCCAAAAGCATCCGGGTTAAACACCGAGCGGGCAATCACCGGCGCGACATCATCAATATACGAAAACGCGCGCGTTTGCTGGCCATCGCCAAAAATGGTCAGCGGCTGGCCCTGCAAAATCTGGTTCATAAAAATGCCGATGACATTGCGGTACTTGTCGCCGATATTTTGGTGCTCGCCGTAAACGTTGTGCGGCCGGAAAATAATGTATTCCAGGCCGAACTGGGCGTGGGCGGCGTGCAAATCCAGCTCGACGGCGTATTTGGCCACGCCGTAGGGGTCTTCCGGCCGGGGTGTCATCTCTTCGGTCATCGGCGGTTTGGCCGCGCCGTACACCGCGATCGAAGAGGTAAACACGAAACATTTGATGCCGTGCAGCACGCTCAAATTAATCAGGTTGACCGAGCCAATCAGATTGTTGTTATAATTGAAGCGGCGGATAAAGTGGCTCAGACCTTCGGCGGCGTAAGCGGCCAGGTGAAACACGTAATCAAATTGATGCGTTTCAAAGAGCTGCTGCAACAGCACGTAATCGGTGATGGAGCCGTGCACCCAGTCGGCGCGGCCGGGCACGTTATCCCGAAAGCCGCCGCTCAGATCATCGAGCGCCACCACGGCCACGCCAAGCTCAAGCAGATGCCGGACCACGTGCGAACCAATAAATCCGGCCGCGCCGGTGACCAATGCTGTACCCATTTGCTGCATCCTGTGTCCTCAAAATTGACGTTTCAAAAACGTCATACTTTCCTTTAAAAAGCCGCGCAAACCGGCCCGTTTATAATGAAACCAGGCCTCGCCAGCATAATATTTGAGCGTGCTGACCGCCATCGGCTCCGCCGAGCGGGAGTGCGGGCGGACGGTTGGCCGCCGGATAAACTCGTCGATGGGGGTGATAGTTTTGTCCCACGCTAACGCCTCGCGGACGAGCCGCTGCGCATTTTGGCTGCGTTCGGCTACCGCGGCCGGGTTGTCAATTATTTCTTCGATGACGGCGGCAATGGCGGCGGTATCTTCGGGGTCGAGCGTCCAGCCAGCGTTGTATTCGGCAATGTAGCGGCTCAGCTCCGAGTAATTGTTGTAAATCACCGGCAGGCCGCACCACAGATAAACCACCGTGCGAGTGGTGAACGCCAGCTCGCGCTCGCGGTTGTACTTCATCAGGTCAACCGCCACGTGAGCGCACGTGTAGCGGCTGATCAGCTCATCATACGGAATAATACCCGAGGTGACGACTCGCGGGCTGCGCTGCAAGTTTGCCAAAAGTGGTTCAAAAATACCCGTGTTGACCGAATAGACCGGGTGTTTGCCCCCAAAAAACAGGAGCCGGCCGGCGTTTCTGCGCTCCAGTGCGTTGACCAGTACCGACAGTGCGTTGGTGGGGTCCTGCCACGGCAAAAACACGCCGCCGTACACAAAACTCAACTCAGAATCGGGCCGGCGTTCCGGCAAATCCGGCGAAATGGAAAACGGGATTATCCCGGTTAACGACTGTTGCTCGGCTTCGCTCCAACCGGCCTGGGTGAGCCAGTATTTGAAGTAGTCAAACTGCATTTCGCCAGAACAGTTGAAAAAATCGGCTTTTTGCAGCGCGGAAATTTTCATGCGGGCGTTGGCCTGCGGATCGCCAAAATTTTGAAACTCCCGTTCCAGCAAATGCGGCCCGGCCTGATCGAGCACGACCGGCACCCCCAGTTTGCCGGTGGGGATATTGGCCATGAGCGGCCAGTTTGACACCACCACCACATCGGGGCGAGCGCTGCGCACCACCGACACAAGGTTGTGGTGCTCCCAAGCCAGCTCCAGTAGTTCCGGCGGAGCCAGGTGTTCGCGCCCGGTCAGCGCCGCCCGCGGAATGGAAAACAGCACCTCGTGGCCGCGGGCCAAAAGCCCCTGCCCAATGCCCCAGGCTCGCAAGCCGGAGCCAACCGTGGGCAAGCCCGGATACGGCAACAGATCGGAGCTGATAACCAGCACTCGTTTGCCGCCGGCGGGATCAAGTTTTTGAGTGAGTTGTGTAGCTTGCTCGTGAAACTGCATCGATCAATGTCCAACGTGATTGGCCCGCAAACAAATTCATCGGCTTGCGCCCGGCTGTCAACAACCGGGGTAGTATAATCGGTGTGGCGATATTTTGGCAATATCGGTTATCGGGTGGAATTTTCGGCCAGAAGCCGGCGCAGTCAATCCGGGGAGAGTCGATTAACGGTTGAAGCCCCGCCGCCAAACGTAGTGGAGCAAAATTGCCAGCCCAATCAGGTACAGAGCAAAAATTGCCAGATAAAACCAGGGTTGGCCAAACACAAACGTTTTGTGACGGGCCAGGTTGATCAACAGAGCTTGCAGCGTGGGCAACAGCGGCCCGGCATAGTAAATATTAAAGCCGATGTCGTAACCATGCCTATCTTTTGAGCCGTGCGCATTAAAAATAGCCGGCAAATAGACAAAATATCGCGGTTTTGCGGAAGAGGTGGTCGGCGGCGGGACGCGCTCGGCGGGGAGAGGCGGGAGCGGTGCAACATCGAATATTGCAGCGCCATCGGGGTAAAGATTGGTGCTGCTGGCATACACCGCCAACTCATCGAGCGGGTGGTCCGGCGATTGCTCCAAAACGAGGCAGTATTCGCGAAAGGCGGACTGGTCGAGCGGTGGAAATTCAAAGGCAAATTCCGCATTATCGGCAATGCCGGCCTCTGGGACAACCTGAGTCACCAAATCGTCATTGGCCGAGCAAGACTCTTTCAATCGAAAAACGAGGCTGCCGGTGTTTTGGCCGTGGTTGGAAAAGTGAATTTCGACGCGGTACAGGCCGGGGTATCGCGCCAAAAACGACTGCATTACGCGCGAACTATCCGAAAGTTGCAGTTGTTGTGCCGAGTAGAGCGCCGGATAATTGGTTGAATAAAACCAGGCAGGTCGCGCCATCCAGCCCCACCCCAGCAAAAATATACTGATTACGCCGAAGGCCGCCCAGTATCGCTTAACCATAGACTGCCGGCAGGATAACGTAGAGGAGCGTTGCGCTATCAAATAGAATCCAGATTGTTACCCAAAACGGCAACGCCAGCCGGTTGATTCGGCCCGGCAAAATCTGTTTGAACCCCAGATACAGAAGCAAGGCGACGGGCAACAAAGTTGGCAAAAAATAGCGCCCGGGCGGCCCCCATATATCGGTTTGAGAAGCAATGATTGGCGCAAACATACCAATCAACGCAAAAATAACTGAAACCAGTAACACAACCAATATGGCTCGCTGTTTGTCGGTCAACCGTTGTGGTTGATGCTGGCTGCTAACTATATTCTTCCAATAATACACTGCTATCCCGATCAACAAACCAAGGATAAATCCGGCCAGCAGCCTCAGCCAATAAAACGGAATATGAATATTAGCCCAGCCAAATACGCCCCAAAATGTAACAAACGCAAATTGAGCAGTTGCAAAATAAAGGGTTAACGATTCTCGGGTGGGGATCAGCACCGCCAAATTTGTTGTTTGAGGCAGAGCCTGCAATGCGGACAATAGCGGCCGACGAGCCTCGGTGGCCTGGAACAGTATCACAGCCCCAACCAACGTCACAACCAACACCAAAAGTAATCCCCCAAAAAGCAGCGCTCGCGGCAGGTGATATTTTTTAAGCAGCATCCCGCCTATCGCCAGGCCCAAGGTTGGCAAAACAAACATCGTGGTGGGCTTAATGGATAACGCGAATACAGTTACAACAACCAGACCAGGCCACAACCACCAGCGCTGATGCAGAAACACATTGGCCAGCAACAAGAAAAACAGTGAAACTGCAAACGTGGCGGCTACATCGGTATTAATGGCAGTATTTATGTGAAACTGGGTAGGCAAGAAAATAATGAACGCTGTCGTGGCGATGGCGTAATCCGTTTTATCGGGAAAAACCGTTCGCGCAAAGTACCAATTGGTAGTAATTGTAATGAGCATTAGAAGTAACGAAACAAGCCGCAGGATATAGACCTGTTGATCGAGTTCAAAAGATTTTGTGAATGCCGATATCGGCGCGAGAAGCCTATGGTATATTAGCGGGTAACTGCCAGCAGCAATCACGCTGCCCTGGCTGACAGGAGGATAATATGAAGCAAATGGCGGTAATAGCTGGGGTGCTGTGTCTGGAGTGATGGTCGGGGTGCGCAATGACTCTTGCCAAATGCTAAACTTATCAAATAAACTCAGCATGTCCGGCAGCATTGGGGTCTGCTGATAAACCTCTTCAGTGGGCACTCGGCCTAATTGGCCTATGATTCGAATTGCTTCAAAATGGGCGGGTTCATCAGGGGCAAGCCACGGAGGGAATGCTGAGATAAAAATTAGCCCGCGGATCAGCACCAGAAATAGCAGAATTAAAAACGGAACTAAATTTTTATATGTCGCATGAAAGCTAATCACGGAGATGCGTCACCTGCGGCGTTTTGTATATCGCCTGATTCTAGCTACCGGTTCGATACTGGCAAATGACTGGATCACCATTTGGGACGACAAATCTGCCGGATGATTTTAAGGTTATCAACAGAAGATGAAGTACTCCGGGCTTTTATCTATGCTATAATCGACGTAACTCGATATGCTTTTCTATCTATTCAGTTATTACATATGGAATATATTTAATGAGCGGAATTGCAGTAGAGTTTGTTCGTTTTGTATTAAAAAAATACCCTGACGCAGATAGCTTTGTCGAAATTTATGATGCGCTGTCGCGAACGGCGTGTGCCCGTACATTTCACAATTTAGGGCATGAAGAGCTGGCACTTGCTGGCATTTCATTCTCTCTGCTCGATACCAGCAAGTTAGAAACCATCATAGCCGAAGCTCGCCTTCCAACTTGCCGTTAAGGGCAACTTGCCAGTTATTTTATGGAATCACAGTTTTATGATTTTATGATTTTATGATTTTATGATTTTACAAAATCGTAAATTATCCGGCGAAAAGCTTCAAGATCTCTAATTTCTGCTCCCTCAAAAATTTCTTCGTTATTTGTTTCTACTAGCAATGTCAGCGTGTCAATTGCAATCCCAACTAACTCACTTCTATTTAACGACACGAATTCGTTGACCAGTAAATGCAGCTTACTTAAATTTCTGTTTTCCGATTGAGCAAGGTGAACGGTTGTTGGTTTGCGCTGTACTTTCTTGGGAGGGCGACCAAGTGGTTTTGAGTCCCGCCGACTCAATTCTTCGTGCACGTCGTAAAGTTGGGCAAATGTACCCGGAGTCTGCTCGGAAATAGTTCGTTTTTTCACCATTATTGCAACTCCTCAATAACCTGGTCAACCAAAGTACCATTAACTATTGACACCCTCTTTATTAGGGCGGCTGGTAGAATATTCAACCCCAAGACACAAATCTCGCGCGGCATTCCCCGACTATAATCGTAGATCCGGGTTAACGCATCGTCGGAAAACAGCGGGCTTTGGCGGCCAGCGACCATGACTCTAAAATTAATCATCGAACGCGTATCATCAAAATGCAACGGTTCAAGCGTTGACCGAGTAGCGACACGCGACGCCAAAGCCCGCTTAAGCCTCAGTTTGTTGCGAAGTTCATTTTGACCAATCATTACAACTTGAATGAGTTTCCGGGTATTCGTTTCAAAATTTAGCAGTTGACGAATAAGCTCAAATTGCTGGCCAATTAATCCTTGTGCTTCATCAATAATTAGCAGTACATTTCTATCTTGTTTAAACGCAGTAATCAAAAATTCTTCAAAAGCCGCAAGCTGCAACAATTTGCTCCGCTTGGGTTTTATACCAAATTCGGCGCATATGTTTTTCAAAAATTGAAAATCCGAAGGATAAAGCGGTGTAGGAATATAAGCCGTGTGATAATCGGTTCTATCACGATATATCTGATACAACCGGCGAGCGACGGTAGTTTTGCCCACACCAACATCGCCGAAAATTACGGAAAGCCCCTGCCTTTGCTCGGTGGTATAAGTCACCTTTGCTAGAGTTGCTTTATGTTGCAGCGAAACGTAGAAATATCTTGGATCGGGTGATAAGGAAAATGGGGGCTCAACCAACCCCAGAGGGCTTAAATCAAGCATGATCGACTCTCTCTATCCAAAACTTATGGCTAATTATAGCACCTACCCCCCAAAATTACAAGTAACTTTTGACATACTGTTTAGTTATGTTTATAATTCTCGTAAAGAGGCGCAAATGCGCCCTAAATTTAGGCTTAGAGCTTAATATTTAGAAACGCAAAAAATGCAGAAAAAAAGGCTCGTTGCCGCGAGCCTTTTGCCTGATGAAGTGTTTTGGCTGAAGTAAGGCTTTTAAGGTTGCCGCCTAGAAAGCCTGTGTTATTTTTATTGACAGCTGTCTGCAATGGAATAAATATACCACGGACGGGCATGTTCTGTCAAGTTAAGGGCTAGCTTTGCTTCATTTTTGCATTTAAACGTTTGCGTTTTTTCCAACTCAGCAAAGAGGCCACGCCATGTCTGATCTAACTATACACCCTGTGTATTTAAGTGCCAGGGCCGCAATTGTTGCTCCAGAAAGAGCGATTCCCCTTTCGCTTTATGCCACTCAAAAATGGCTTCCCCGATTAGGCCCGGAACGATGGTGCCTGGTAATGCTCCTGAGAAGTCTGTCGATTGATTCGAAACGTAGAAGTGATGGAACCAAACGGGTTTCAGTTAGCTGGCGACAACTGGCCGAAATGCTGGATGTCCATGAAGAAACTGTTGCGAGTTGGCTAAAGCATGAACCTATTCCTCAGGACAAACCCTGGCGACGTATCATTCAAGCAGATGAAAAAGCGAAAAATCTTTCGTTATTCATTCCGCGACTGAGGTACGCATACGAAACGCAAAACGGCAAAACCCGGCGGATAGGATTTTTGCTTGAAATCCTTATGGAAGATCCGGTAATTCAAGAAGATGAATATCGCTTACAAAAACAAATTGAGTTAATGCAGTTTCAGCAAGGAACATTAGGGCTTGAAACGTACCGCATTAACGAAAATGTAAATTCTGATATTGCGCATTTACCTCAAATATCTCCCGCTGTTCCTACACAAGATAATTCGAGTTCACCTTATGTAAACTCGGCGAAATCCACCTTACCATTCCAGGCAAATTCGATGCAACTGGATTTACATAACCCCTTGGTAAATACGGATTTACCCGATTCACAGCCCCCTGTGAAACAAAATAATTCGGACTTAGCTAGTTATGTAAACCAACATTACGGTGATTTACATCAAGCTAAATCGGGTAAATCCCAAAAGAACGTTAACGAACTTGACATATTAATTCAACAATTAAAAAAACAAAACATTGAAAAGAAAAATTTACGCAAAGATAGCATTTTGCCAATAGTTGAGTTAACTGAAAGTTTGTTAGATGACAAGCATTCTCGAGGAATGTTTATAAAAGTTCTTGATGCATTTTACCCAAACCATCTTGACCTATATGTAACCGCGATACGAATTGCACTCGAGGCTGAAACTGAACTTTCAGGTGTTAATTTGGGAGCCGTATTTGTTAGAACTGTACGGGAATTTGCAGAGGTGGTTGGCATCGATCTTGGTTTAAACCGATCCAATGCCGAGAATTCTCAAACCGAAGTTACCTCTGGGAACCCGGGTTCCCAGTCAATCTTTGAGACAAAGATGTCAATACTTACGCCTCCTTCAATCGCCGATGCAATTTGGTCCGAGACACAATTGGTGTTACGACGACAAATGACCCAGGCAACTTATGATGCGATTATTCAAGGCACAATATTGATTGAGCAATCTGACAACAAATACTTAATAGGTGTTCGTTCAGAAATGGCAAAAGAGTGGTTAGAGAATCGATTGCGCGATATTGTGCAACGTGCTTTGTCGGTAACGGTTGGGAAACCAGTAAATATAGAATTTAAGTTAATAGCTTAACTGAACTCACTTCATCGGGTTTTGTAGTTTCATGAAATGTTGTTAGTATTAGAGCCGTTCCATCACCTAATTCTGGATTATCCATAAAGGTTTAATCATGTATATTGTGTCGTTAACTAACCTGAAGGGCGGTTCTGCCAAAAGTACAACAACCTTTAACCTGGCGGGAGCGTTGGTTGAAGCCGGTTACCGGGTTTTGTGCATCGATATTGACCCGCAAAAAACCTTGGGAGAGGCATTCTTTGGTGTCACGGCGGAGTCTAGCGCCTTATCTACAGTTTTGATTGAAGACGGGAACCTTGGTTCTATTGTGCGGCCTACTAATTTTGATGGGTTGTTTGTTGTTCCTGCTGATGATGGGTTAAAGGGTATCAAGAGCGGCCAAACCCAGTTAGAGGGTGGCGAATTAAGATTGAGGAGTTGTTTGACCCGTGTTGCAGTTAGTAGAGACAGGGAAAACGAAGTCAATGAAATAGATTGGGTTTTGATCGACTGCCCACCAAGCCTTGATCGGTTAACTATGAATGCTTTGGCCGCCAGTGATTACGTATTAGTGCCAGTTGACCCGGGTGCGGGCGGTCGCGGGGCGCTGGGCGACACAATGGAATACGTTTACTCAGCTCAAAAATGGTATAATCCAACTTTGAAAGTTATGGGATTACTTGTTAATAATACAGATCCACGAACGGTATACGATCAAACTACGGAACAAGTAGTTCGGGAAATGTATGGTGACCTTGTATTCAAAATAGTGATAAGTGCATCTGTGCGAATCCGGGAGTCTGCTGAATTACAGAAACCGCTGGTTTTTTGTGACGGGGCGGAGTATGTTCGGTACGCCAACATGTACCGGGTGCTTCTAGAAGAAGTTCTTCAGCGAGTTGGGTAGGATAAATTAAAGATGGCCAAGCGAAAAATAGACATCCAACGCTCACTAGGTGCTAAAGGGGTTTCCTTTGCACACGAAAGCTCAGAAAGCCCAATCGACAAACTCACTGGAAGTATGTCAACCTCAGACGTTGGTTTTCGGCCAACTGATCAGCGTGTATACCAGATTAATCTTGATCGCATCCTGCCAGATCCTACTCAACCGCGCCG
>CAYOXS010000103.1:0-17164 GCA_964407935.1 uncultured Caldilineaceae bacterium | reverse complement strand
AACCGGGCGACACCTTTGACATCAGCTACGCCCTGCCCATTCCCCGGCAGGAAGGCGTGGAAAGCGCGGCCAACACCAGCACCCGCCGGGCGCGCACCACCCTCACCGTGAGCGGCGTCGCCCTGCAGCGCGGCGTTACCGGCGAAGAGAGCAACAACGGCGTGCTCATCGATTTGGGCTACGCGCAAAACTGGCTGGAACTGACCGGCCTGGCCGAACGGATTGTCGTCGCCTTTGACGAAAGCATTTACAACAACAACGATCCCCAGGCGGCGGCCTTTCGGGCGCGGGCGGTCTCGGAAGAAATCCAGCGCCAGCTCGGTGAAATTTACGCCTACGAACTGCCCCGGGCCACGGTGTTGAGCAGCACTTTTGAAGCCTTCATCTTCTTTCAGGCGCTGGTGTCCATTTACGGCATCCTGTCGCTGAGCGTGGTGGGGCTGCTGGTGCGGACAATGGTAATGACCAACGTCCGCGAGCAAACGCGCGATCTGGCGCTGTTCCGCATTTTGGGCGCGCCGCGCCGCTACCTGTTTGTGATTGTGGCGCTGGAAGTGGCCGTGCTCGGCGTGGCCGGCATCGCGGTGGGGGCGGTGCTGGGCCAGGCGATGACCAACGGCGTGATTGTGCCGTTTATTGCCCAGCAGGCCCAGGTAGCCATCAGCGATGTGCCGCTGGTCTCGCCCAAAGCCATGCTGCTATCGATTGCCACGGCGGCGGTAGTGCTGACCATCAGCGCCTACGCCCCGGCGCGCCGCGCCGCCGGCACCAAAATTATGTACGCCATCAACCCCGGCGTGGCCGAAGGGCTGGGGCTGGACGATTTGGCCAAACTCCGCGAGCGGCGGGTCAACATTAAAATTTTCTGGGGCGGGCTGGTAACGCTTTTTTACCCGGCGCTCATCTTTTTTGTGTTTCCGCTGGCTTTTTCTTTTGGCGTGCTGTGGCTGCAAGCCACGCTTATTTTCGGCTCGCTGCTGCTGCTGATTGTCGGCACGTCGCTGGTGTTCTTTCCCATCACCCTGCCCGCCGAACGGCTGCTCATCGGCCTGACCCGGTTGGTCGCGCCCAAAATTGGCTATTTTGCCCGCCGCAACGTGGTGCGCAACCAAAACCGAAACACGCTCATCAGTTTGATGATTGTGCTCAGCGCCACGCTGCCCACCTTTTTTGCCACCACGCTGGCTATTGAAACCACCAACACCACCACCGATACCCGAGTGGGCAACGGCGCGCCGCTGATTATTCGCAAATCCGGCGCGAGTACCGTGTTTGGGCAGGATGGCCCCGGCCCGTCCCGCCAAAATACAACATCAAACGAGCTGGGCAACCGTTTTGACCGCGAGCTGCTGGACACCCTGCGCGCCGATGGCACGCTCGGCCCCAACACGGCGGTGACCTATGGCTTTGATACCAGCATCCGCGATGACGTGGGCTTGCGTAACGTGGGCGTGCGGGTGTACGGGTTGCAGGGCGACAGCCTGGTCGGCATCACCTACCCGGAAGGCATTACCTGGATTGCCGGCAGCGCCGCCAGCTTTGACGAGTTGAAAAACGATCCCAACGCGGTCATTGTTAGCCAGGGGTTGTCCGAATATTTTGAGCGAAGCGTGGGCGATACCCTGCGGCTCAAAGGCGAGGGGCTGGACCACGAGCGCATTGTGCGGATTGTCGGCGTGCTGGGGCGATTTTCCGGCTTTAACGGCTTTACGTCCAAACGCACCAACGCCGAAGACGGCCGCACCGATCTGTTTCTCAACGAAACCGCCTTCCGCGAGCTGACCCGCGACCCGCTGCTCGGCCCGTACGACCCCGCCCTGCCGGTAACCGAGCGGCTGATGGCCGCGCCCAACCTGCGGCCCGGCATCCATGAGCTGCCGGACGACGTGCACAAAGCGGCCATCGCCGAAGTGGCGGCGAACCTTCGCAAAGAGTACGGGCTAACCGAAAACATCAGCGTTCGCTCCACCCCGGAAGACATCGACACCATTCAGGCCGCCTCGCAGCGGATTCAGGTGGTCATTCTGGTGCTCACCAGTATCAGTTTTGTGCTGGCCATTTTTGGCGTGTTTGTGGTCACGTACATTGCCGTGTACACCCGCCGCAGCGAAATTGCCATGCTCAAAGCGATGGGCGATTCCAACCGCCACCTCTTTGGCATGTTTTTAAGCGAAGCGGTAATTATGACCCTCAGCGCCACCCTCACCGGCATTGTGGCCGGCATTTTGCTGGGCTACGTCTTTCGCTATTCCAACTCGTTCCGCAGCGAAACACCCACCGTCATCGCCTTTGACACGGTGATTACCCCCTACATGCTGCTATTAATGATGACCGCGGCGCTGGTGAGCACGCTGCTAGCCACGTGGGGCTACCTGCGCCGCAAAGCCATCGAAATTATGCGGACAATTTAAACCCATGCGTGAGCCAACACCGAGCAAACCAACTCATCATTCATCATTCATCATTTATAATTGCCGATGATGCCCCCCGGCCATGTGGCGGTAACGTGGGGCGTCACCGAACTGCTGCAACAAACCCGGCCCCGGCTGTTCCGGCTCGATTACCGGCTGCTGGGGTTGTGCGCCCTCCTGCCAGACCTGCTTGACAAACCGCTGGCCCTGCTGGTTTTTACCCAGGCAGACACCAGCCAGCTCATCGCCCACAGTTTGGTTTTCAACGTGATGCTGTTGCTGGCCGCCCTGCTCTGGCTGCGAGCCGCGCTGCCCTACGTGCTGGCCATCAACGGCCACCTCCTGGCCGACCGCATGTGGAACCACACCGAAACTTTTTGGTGGCCGCTGTTTGGCTGGCGTGTTTTCTGGCAGTACAAATCCATGAACAGCGCCGAAGAGATGGCCGCGGTTTATTGGGACATCATCACCCGCTACCCGCAGGTGTGGGTGGTTGAGCTGGCCGCGCTCGGCTACCTGCTCTGGCTGGCGGCGCGCCAGCGCTGGTTTGTTTGGGCGGCGCTCAAAACATTTTTGCGGGCCGGGCGCATTCAATCATCGGTGCAAAAGCCCTCGCCCCACACAACCGCGGGCTAATTTTTCATTTGATTCTAAAAATCCGCCGGTACAGTTTGGCATTCTGCGCGCTCATAATTTGGCTCCGATGCGCAGCCGGCCGGATTGGCCCCAGCCTGCCCCACAAATGGTGTACCCCCAAAATCAATGCTGTTGAGCTTAATAAATTATTGCGTCAGTGGTTATCTTGGCTATAATAGGGAACGTCTTTTACGACACCATTTTGGAGTAAACCACCCCTGGTGACACAGGAAAAATAAAAGTTATCCATAAGGAGGGATTTCTATGGTTGGTGTACTGTCATTCCCGCAGAGTACCATCGGGAAAAAAGTCATAATGGCCATTTCTGGCCTCATCTGGATTGGGTTTGTGGCCGGCCACATGTTTGGCAACCTCAAAATGTATACCGGCGCCGAGCACTTTAACGACTACGCCGAAGGGCTGCGCACGTTCGGCGCGCCGTTTTTGGCCTACGGTCAGGCGCTGTGGCTGGTTAGAATTGTGGTTATTATTGCCATTGTTTCGCACGTGTGGGCGGCGCTCACCCTTAAAGCGCGCAATTTGCAGGCCCGCGCGCACGGCTACGCCGAGCATCGCAAACTTCATGCCAATGCTGCCCAATTGACGATGATCTACGGCGGTATTGCCATTTTAATCTTTATCATTTATCACCTGCTGCACTTTACCCTGGGCGTGCCCGGCGTTCACCCCAATTTTGACCCAACCGACCCGTACCAGAACGTGATTATCGGCTTTCAATCCTATTATTACATTCCGACGATCATTTACCTGATCGGGCTGGTTGCGCTGGCGTTTCACCTGTACCACGGCACCTGGAGCATGTTCCAGACCATCGGCCTTAACAACAAAACCTACGATGGCGCGCTGCGCGGCCTGGCCTGGCTGGCGGCCATTGTTATTACCCTGGGATTTGCCACAGTTCCATTGGGCGTAGTGTTTGGGCTGCTCACACTCTAGTAAGAAAGGGATAGACCATGAATCTTGACGACATCAAAGTACTCGAAGGCACGCTTGACGCAGCCATTCCCGCCGGCCCCATCCAGGAAAAATGGGACAGCCATCGTTTTAATATGAAACTGGTGAACCCGGCCAACCGCCGCAAGTACCAGGTGATCATTGTTGGCTCCGGGCTGGCCGGCGCGTCCGCCGCCGCCTCGCTTGGCGAAATGGGCTACAACGTGCATTGCTTCTTTTACCAGGACAGCGCCCGCCGCGCTCACAGCGTGGCGGCGCAGGGCGGTATCAACGCCGCCAAAAACTACCGCAACGACGGCGACAGCATCTTCCGCCTGTTTTACGACACCGTCAAAGGCGGCGACTACCGCTCGCGCGAGGCCAACGTGTACCGGCTGGCCCAGGTGAGCAACAACATCATCGACCAGTGCGTGGCCCAGGGCGTGCCCTTTGCCCGCGAATACGGCGGCATGCTCGATAACCGCTCCTTTGGCGGGGCGCAGGTCTCGCGCACGTTTTACGCCCGCGGCCAAACCGGCCAGCAATTGCTGCTGGGCGCGTACCAGGCTCTGCAACGGCAGGCCCACGCCGGCACCGTTAAACTTTACCCCCGCACCGAAATGCTCGATGTGATCATCATCGATGGCCGGGCGCGGGGTATTGTCACCCGCGATATGGTCACCGGCGAGATCAAATCTTACCTGGGTGATGCCGTGGTGCTGGCCACCGGCGGTTACGGCAACGTCTATTTTCTGTCAACCAATGCCAAAGGCTGCAACGCCACCGCCATTTGGCGGGCGCACAAACGCGGCGCGTTTTTTGCCAACCCCTGTTTTGTGCAAATTCACCCCACGTGCATCCCGCCCACGGGCGAACACCAATCAAAATTAACACTGATGTCCGAATCGCTGCGCAACGACGGCCGCATTTGGGTGCCGCGCAAAGCCGGCGATACCCGCCGCGCCAAAGACATCCCGGAAAGCGAGCGCTGGTACTATCTGGAAGAGAAATACCCCAGCTTTGGCAACCTGGTGCCGCGCGATGTGGCCAGCCGCAACGCCAAAGCGGTGGTCGATGCCGGCCACGGCGTGGGCGAACAGCGCAACGGCGTGTTTCTTGACTTCAGCGAGGCCATCGGCCGGCTGGGCAAAAACGTCATCAAAGATCGCTACGGCAACCTGTTTGATATGTACACCAGCATCACCGGCGAAGACCCCTACGATGTGCCGATGCGCATTTACCCGGCCATTCACTATACAATGGGCGGCCTGTGGGTGGACTACAACCTGCAAAGCACCATCCCCGGCATGTTCGTCATCGGCGAGGCCAACTTCTCTGACCACGGCGCAAACCGGCTGGGCGCCAGCGCGCTGATGCAGGGGCTGGCCGATGGCTACTTTGTGCTGCCGTACACGCTGGGCAACTACCTGGCTCAAACCAGCCTGCCCGCCGCCACCGCCGCCGATGCCGCCGTTGTTGAAACCGAAGCCGCCGTAAATGACCGCATCACCAAACTGCTGTCGATCAACGGCGACAAATCGGTAACCCATTACCACCGCGAAATTGGCCAGGTGATGTGGGATTACGTCGGCATGGGCCGCACCGAAGAAGGGCTGAAAACGGCGCTGGAACGTATCCCACAAATCCGGGAAGAATTCTGGCAAAATGTGCGCGTGCCCGGCAGCGCCGAAAGCCTGAATCAGAGCCTGGAAATGGCCGGTCGGGTCGCCGACTTTTTGGAGCTGGGCGAACTCATCGCCCTGGATGCCCTGCATCGCACCGAAAGCTGCGGCGGCCACTTCCGCGAGGAAAGCCAGACCGACGAGGGCGAAGCCAGACGCAAAGACGATGAATTCTCGTTTGTTTCGGCCTGGGAATACGCGGGAGCGGGCGCAACCCCCAACCTGCACAAAGAATCACTCACGTTTGAATATGTCAAGTTAACACAGCGAAGCTACAAGTAGGGAGCGAGGACGATGAAACTACACCTGAAAATTTGGCGACAGGCCAGCCGCCAGTCTGCCGGACGATTTGAAAGCTATGATTTGGATGGCGTCAGTCCAGACTCCTCGTTTTTGGAAATGCTGGACCTGCTCAACGAAGAGCTGATTGCCAAAGGCGACGAGCCGGTGGCCTTTGACCACGACTGCCGCGAAGGTATTTGCGGCATGTGCAGCTTAATGATTAACGGCGTGGCCCACGGCCAGGACCGCGAAAAAATCAAGCAGGTTACGGTTTGCCAGCTTCACATGCGCCACTTCCACGATGGCGAAACGATTACCATTGAACCGTGGCGGGCTAAAGCCTTCCCGGTGCTGAAAGACCTTATTGTTGACCGTTCGGCGTTTGACCGGATCATCCAGGCCGGCGGCTACGTTTCCGTGTCTACCGGCAGCGCAGCCGATGCCAACGCCATCCCCATCCCCAAAAAACAGGCCGATGTGGCTATGGATGCCGCGGCTTGCATTGGCTGCGGGGCGTGCGTGGCCGCCTGCCCCAACGCTTCGGCCATGCTGTTCACCTCGGCCAAAGTAGCGCAGTTGGCCGCGCTGCCGCAGGGCCAAACCGAACGCTACCAGCGGGTTGTCGATATGGTGGCCCAGATGGACGCCGAGATATTTGGTTCCTGCACCAACATGGGTGAATGCGAAGCGGTGTGCCCCAAAGACATCAGCCTGGATTTCATTGCCACTATGAACAAAGAACTGATTGTGGCCACGCTTAAAGGGATTACCCCTTCTCGCAATAACGGCTAGCGGCTTTTTCCGGATTGACTGATTTGCCATCCTCCCGTGGCTGCGTAAGCTACGGGAGGATTTTTATTAGTGATAAGACATGACCATTAGCTTCAAATTATCGCGCCAGCAAGAACTCCAACTGATGCGATGGCTGCACCGAATCACCGGCGTCGGCGTGTTTTTGTTTTTGACCGGCCACATTGTGCATATCTGGCTGATGGGGCTGGGGCCGGAGCAATTTGATTCGATCACGGCGGTGCTGCACCAACCTCCGGCCCGGCTGCTCCATATTTTTCTGTTTTTTAGCGTGCTGTTTCACGCGGTCAACGGCTTGCGCATTATTCTGCTGGATTTTGTGCCGCCGCTGGCCCGCTTTCAACGAGCGTCGCTGTATGTTAGCCTGTTTGTTTTTGCGCTGCTGTTTATCCCCAGCGCCCTGTTGATTTTAATGGATGCCTTTTTACCGTCATTGTAGAGCCGTATGGATCCCTTTGCCCGTTACTTTGCCAAAACATCCCGCCGCAGCGGATCGCTGTTTAACCTGTACGCCTGGTTTTTTATGCGGCTCTCCGGGGTAATTTTGCTGCTGCTGGCTCTGTTTCACTTGCTTTACATGCATTTCATGACGCCCGGCGGCGTGACCGGCATCAACTATGCCACCATCGCCGCCCGCTGGGCAGACCCCGCCTGGGGACCGATGTGGCGCACCTTTGACCTGCTGCTGCTGTTATTTGGGCTGACTCACGGCGCTAACGGCCTGCGCCAGGTGCTAGACGATCACATGATTAACCTCCAGTGGCGAGTGGCCGTCAAAACGCTGCTGTTTATGGGCTATCTGGGATTGATTGGGCTGGGCGCAGCCATCATTTTTAGCGTGTAACAAAAAACGCCGGAGCACTGTTACTCCGGCGTTTCTGTTGGGTCAAGCTCATTTACTGCAACGGCAGTTGAATCTGGTACATCGAAGGGAAGTGCGGCTGGCCGTTGGCTGCGGCCGGCTCGGGCACTTTGGCCCCCAAATTTAACCCGCCGGACGTTAGCAAAAACTGCGGGTTATTTTTGTGGATGCTGTTCATCAGTTCCCACTGCAAAATCAGCGGCATGGCCTGGGCCAGGTTAGGGCCAAAAATTTCGGCGTACTGCTGCAGCACCGCTGCCCGCGCGGCCGCATCGAGCTGCGTTTGCTGCGCCTCCACAAACTTTTGCTGCAAGCCTTCCGGCAGGGCCACCTTTACCAGCGCCGCCGAAACCACCTCAAGCGCCACCATCTTCACCCGCTCGCGCACGGTTTGCGCCAACTGCCGTTCCAGCCGGGCCTGTGCGCCCTCTGCAGCCAGCGATTGCCACGGCAGTTGGCCAACCAGCAGGCGCAAAACGTATTCGGTGTGCCACTGGGCAATGCTCTTCCAGCCGCCGCCGTCCAGCCCCGGCAGCCGGTGAAGCATATCCGGTCTGAATAACTCCGGGTTAACCCGGTACAGCAGTTGCGCGGTCACGTTGAGCGGGATGTTATCGGCCGAGCGAACGCTGTCAAAATAGATCATTTCCGCCCTGAATCCCACGCTAAACCGGATAATCTGACGCTGGCGGAGTGTTAACCATACCCGGCCCGGTCCCAAAACCTTGTATCGATTGACCGGACTGACGGCCAACAAGCGCTCGTCCGGTTCCAATTTTAACATCTTCAGCATGGCTTCCTCCCTTCTGTTAAAAGTGAATTTTGACTGTTCCTCCCTGCACGGATACAGCAAGCCCGTCAGCCGGCCACGTACGAAGCCGCGATCAGGCAGACCGCCAAGAGGAGAAGCAATATGACCAAAACAACAACTAACATGATGAACATTGTTGGTACCTCTCCTTTCTACGTATTGCGTCAGGAATGATTGGTGTGTATAATTAAAGTCAATACACTGGTTACATACACAATATACACAAATAATTCTGGAAAGTCAATGAGTTTGTGTGTTTTTTAAGGAATATTTTGTGTATATACAGTGTAGTATATGCACCAACTTGTGAATGTGTGCAAATTGCCAACCCAATTTATGGAGTTCGGATGACCAGCGATTTAATGCTCACCCAGGCGAATACCCTGGCTCGCCAATACCTGGCCGCTTTACCGAATCAGCCCAATAACCGGCGATTGCCCGGCAGCGCGTTGATAACGGCGCGGCTGCACAGCCCGGCAGACAACCTGGCCCACGGCCGGGCCGTGAGCCGGATTTTGGCCAAATGGCAGGCCAAACCGGCGCTGCAAGCCGCCGCGCTGCTCCACTCGCTCTATGGGCAAGGGGTTATTCCGCTGGCCGAAATTGCCGCCGCCTGCGGCGAGGAAACCGCCGCCCTGTGCCAGCACTATTTTGAAACGCTGTACCAGCCCGCGGAACCCCGGCGGCGCGGCAAACCCCTGCACTTAAAACGCATCAAACTCTATATGGCGGCCTACCAAAACCCGGATCTGGCGTTTTTGGGCGTGGCCAATTTGTGGGATCATTTCCGTTTTGCGCGCCGCAGCCGCGATCCGCACCTTCAGCGCGCGTTCATCGATGAAGCCACCGACGTGCTGATCCCGCTGCTGGATATGCTGGGCATGTGGCGGCCCAAGCTCAAAGTAGAAACGTGGGTTAAGCGGCGCAGCATTCGGCGGCAGGATTTGGAAATGCTGCACCGGCGCATTGCCCATACCAAACCGGCCCGGCAGCAGGTCTTTCAACGGGTAGAACAGCAGTTGCGGCCGCTTCTGCCCCAGGCCCGGTTGCACGCTCAACCGCTGGCGCTGGCCAAAATATACAACCCCACCCTGGCGGGCAACGTCAATCAGGATGCCCTGCAAAAAGTAACCATCGATGTGCTGGTAAACACCGAGACAGCCTGCTACGACGCTTTGCGCTGGATTCATCATTTTTGGCAGCCACTGGAACAAAAAATCACCGATTACATTGGCGCATGCAAACCCAACGGTTACCGCTGCCTGGAAACCACAGTAACCACCAAAATTGAGGGCCTGCCCACGCGGCTGCATTTTAACATCCAAACGCAGGAGATGGACCGGGTTAATCAATGGGGCATCGCCGCCGCGCCATCGCCGCAGGGTGGGCTGGCGCAGGCCTGGTGGAACAACCGCGCCGAAAGTTACGCCCAAATTTGCGCCGCGCCGGCCGGCGCGCTGCCCGATGTGCTGTATGTTTTTTCGCCGCAGGGGCAGTTGTTCAAATTTGCCTGCGGCAGCACCGTTGTCGATTACGCCTATCAGGTTCACAGCGAAGTGGCCGCCCAAACCAAACGTTTTATCGTTAACGGCGAAACCGTTAGCCCGGCCACCGTGCTGCGCCACCTTGATCTGGTGCAGCTTGAGCGCGACCCGCAGTTTTCCGGCCCCACCCCCACCTGGCTCAACGCGGCGCGCACCGCCCGCGCCCGCTCTGATATTGACCGGTTTCTCAAACGCCAGCGCCGGGGCAAAGCCCGCGGCCGGGAACTCATCGACGCCCGGTTAAAGGAACTGGCCAACCACTACCGGCTCGATATTCCCGCCCATCGGGTTGAGCAGGCGCTCAAAGAGTTTGCCGGCCAGCGCAACCTTGAAAGCGTCGAGCAGCTTTTGGCCGATGTCGCCGGGGGTCGCGCCCCCATCGAGCCAATGCTGCACCCGCTGTTCTCCGACGAAGTGGTTCGCCAAATTGAGCTACCCGCCGAACTCAACCTGTCAACCCGGCAGCTCACGCTGGCCCAGTGCTGCAAACCTCGCCCCGGCGACAGCATTATCGGCCGGCCCCGCTACCATGCCGGCCAGATTGTCCGGGCCAAAGTTCACCAGGCCGGCTGCCAGCGCGTGGCCCACCTGCCAGAAATCATCCCGCTCAAATGGCAGTTGCAGCCCCGGCTCAACGCTGTGGCCCGGCTGGAAATGACCGCGCTGGCCAAAAACCGGCTGCTGCAAGATGCCCTCCGGCTTTTTGAACCCCACCAGACCGATGTGACTCTGCACAAAGTGGACGCCGTAGCCAGAAACGGCACTGCCCGGCTCAGTTTTACCATCGAGGCCAGCAGCCAGGAGTTGCTGGAAACCATCACCCACCAGCTTGAACACCTGCCGGGGCACAGCATCAACAGCGTGCGCCAGATGCGGCTCACCTTTTCTGAGCGCGAAGAACTGGTCAGAACCGATCACCCGGCCGCCTTCAATCCCTACCGCCGCCAGCCGGTCAAAGATCGGGATATGTTTTTTGGCCGAACTCAGGAATTGGCGTATATTCAAAAATTATTACGCGCCGATATCGGCACAGTTTTTGTGCAAGGCCAAAAGCGGGTGGGCAAAACCTCGCTGCTGCTGCACCTTAAGAAACACTATTTGAACCGGCGGTCAAAAGTGCCCGTGTACATTGATTTTCAACTGCTCAGCCAAATGTCTGGTCCCAGCTTTTTTTACGAAATCGCCAGCGCGGTTTACAGCGATTTACAGGCCGATAATCAAATTAACCATCTGGTTGACCCGCCGCTCAAAGAGCTGTTTGAACGCGCCCCGGCCCAGCAGTTAATAGAATATTTGCAGCGCGTGCAGAGCCATTTTGGCCTCAACAAACTGGTGCTCCTCATCGATGAATTCAGCCGCACCATCGACGAATACCAGAACCAGCGCCAAAACAGCGCCGTGTTTCACCAGTGGCGGGGCATTATCCAGGCGACAACACCCAAAATAAGCTATGTGATGGTCGTGCAGGCCCAAACCTACCACCATCTGCAAAATCAGGCCGATGACGCGGCGCTCACCCCCATCTGGCAATTACTGGAGTTGGGCGCAACCGTGCCCCTGCCGCCGCTCACCCGCGCCGACGCCCAGCAGCTCATTGAGCGCCCCACCTACAATCACCTGGAATATTCGCCGCAAGCGTTGGGTTATATTTGGCGGCTCACCGGCGGTAGCCCGTTTTTAATCCACGCCTTCTGCTACGAGCTGGTTAATCACATGGCCGCCGCCGGCAGCCGGCAAGTCACCCTCACCGAAATTCTGGCCGTCCGCGCCAGTTTTATGCCCGCCCACAACGAAGGTATTTTTGCCCACCTGCTCAATGTGATCCATAACACCCCCCACGGCGCGCTGGTTTGCCACCGCCTGGCCGCCGCGCTCAACCAGGCCGACGGCGCCGTGCGCTTTGAGCTGCTGGCCGAGGCGCTGCCCAACCTTTCGGCCGAAGCGCTGGCCCACACCTTGCAACAATTGGAAGAGCAGCACATTTTAGCCCAACCCGCCGACAACGCCTGGCAGTTTGCCAGCCTGCTGTTTGGCCACTGGCTGTTGCGGAACCGGGTTGTCAATTAAAGGAGGAAAGGGGATGGAACCTGTTAAAACCCGTTTTTTTGGACGCAAAATTATCATCCGCGACCTGCTCCAGGGGTTGCTCACCCCCACTCAGCCGCTCGATTTTGCGCTGGTCGGGCCAAAAATGGCCGGCAAAAGCCGGCTGCTCAAATTTTTGGCCGCCGACAACGGCCCGCTCAAAGGCGCGGATTTTGCCACGTGGCGGCCCGAACGCTTTAAAGATGGCCGCTCTGTTTTTGTGGGCCAGTACGATTGCGACTGGCCCGCCGCCCAAAAACACCTGACCCACTTTATCAACAATCAGCTCCGGCAGCAGCTCAAAAGCAGCCCATCGATCAAAATTCAATGGAATCAAATCGATGAGGCGGCCTCACCCGGCCTGCAAATTGGCCAGCTCACCCGCCAGTTGGAGCAGCAGGGCATCCGCCTGGTTTTGCTGCTGGATAATTTTGACCACATCTTCCGCAGCAACCACATTACCGACGGCATGATCAACGAGCTTCGCCCCCTGACCAACGAACTGGGCCTGATTGTGTCCACTGAATACTCACTGCACGATCTGGACTCCAACCAAACCGAAGCCGCCTCGCCCCTGTTCAACGTGATGCACCAGCGTTTTGTCGGCCTGCTGGAACCCGCCGCCGCCAGAGAATGGCTCGATGCTTACGGCGATACGCTGGCCGCCGAAATTAAAGAGCTGTTGTTTGATTATTCGGGCGGTCACCCGTTTTTGCTGGCCCGCATCAACGACATCATTGTTGAGTTTGAGCAGTTTATTGGGGGCAATTTTCACGCCGGCCAGCCCTGCCTCACCCCCAACAACCTGCCGCTGATAGAACTTAGGCTGACGGAACACGGCCGCCCCCTGTTTGAAAATATGTGGCGCAAATTGCAGGAAGAAGCGCAAGACAACGCCGCGCTGGCGCTGGTGGAGCAACTGGTCCGCGGACCGCTGGGGGTGGCCAACCTGGCCAGTGAGCAGATGAACGCCATGAACTGGCTCATTAACCAGGCCATGGTTCGGTTTGACCAAACCTGCTACAAACTGTTTTCGCCCCTGTTTGTGGCGTTTTTGGAAGAAAAACTGCCGTCTGCGCCGCCTCCGCCCCTCCCCAAAAACATCGATATTATCAACCAGCTCCCGCCCAAAGAAGCTGCGCTGCTCAAATATTTTCAGGCGCGCGCCAACATGGTCATCAGTTTTGATGAGCTGCTGGCCAACGTTTGGAAAAAACCCAACGCCTCGCCGCGCCGAGTGCAGGAAGCCATTCGCCGCCTGCGCAACAGCCTCAGCGAGCAGCCGGTCCCCATCGGCGATATAAAAAGCGAACGCGGCCAGGGCTATCGCTACATCCCCGCCCAAAATCTATCCGATTAAAGAGTACGGGAGTGTATCTCTGTTTGAGGAAGATTTTTACCGCAAAGATCGCCAAGAACGCAAAGGTCTTGTGGATTTTACTTTGCATTCCCTGCGCTCGCTGCGGTTAATTTTTGGGCGCTCTGCCTAAAATGAAACTCGTAGGGTGCGATTCATTATTGCAAAGCCCATCAGCCTGTGATAAACTATGCCCAGCTTATCCCGCCCAAACAGCTTTCCCGTCACAACACATGGCCCGCACCGAGGTAGCCGGTATGAATGAATGGGTAAAATTCTCCAGCAAAACATCGACACCGTTTGGCCTGTCCGTCCTGTCCCCTGTATTTTTCTGGCAGGTCGATCTGCTGACCTGGCTGCTGCTGGCGGTCATTGCCGGCATTGTGGTCATCTTTATTTTGATCACCTTCATTCTGCTGCCGCTGGCGCGCCGCAGCCGCAAACCCAAACGCCCGCCCACAACGGTTCCACCGCCCGAACCCGCGCCGCCAGCCGAAGCCGAACCCGCGCCGGCAGCTCCGCCGATTGACGATTTGCTGGATACGCTCACCCTGGCTCCGGCCGATGTGCATACGCCCGCGATTGCGCCGCCCATTGCCGAGCCTATCACCCTGCCGGTTTCCGGCCGGCGGCCCGGCGCGATTCGCTGGCGGATTGCCGGCCTGTCTGATGTTGGCCTCAAACGCGAACTCAACGAAGACAATCTGATGATGATCGAAGCCGAATCGAGCACGCTGGGGCCGTACGGCATTTACATTGTGGCCGATGGGCTGGGCGGCCACGAAGCCGGCGAAGTGGCCAGCCAGATCACCATCGACACCATCCGCAACCATCACGACCAGCACCCACCAAACGGCGCGCCATTCAACGATTGGTTCAACGAGGCCATTATGGCCACCAACGACAAAGTGCTGGCTTACCAGGAAAGCCACAAAGAAGCCGAAAAAATGGGCTCGACGCTGGTGATGGCGCTGGTTGCCGGCAACATGGCCCACATTGCCAACGTTGGCGACAGCCGGGCCTACCACCTGGCCAACGGCGAAATCAGCCAGATCAGTGTTGACCATTCGCTGGTGGAGCGGCTGGTGCAAATTGGGCAAATCACCCGCGAAGAAGCCCGCACCCACAAACAACGCAACGTGGTTTACAGCATCATCGGTGAAAAACGGCGGCTGGAGGTAGGCCACTACGACCTGGCCCTGTCGCCCGGCGACCGGCTACTGCTCTGCTCCGACGGCCTGAGCGGCATGGTCACCGACGAGGAACTGCTGAGCATCAGCCAGTCTGAGCCGGATCCGGCACTGGCGGCCCGGCAAATGGTCAGCGCGGCCAGAGAGGCCGGCGGCCACGATAACATCACCGCTATCCTGGTTCAGATGAATTAGGACCCCTCCACAGAGGATAGCGCGTGCGCACGTCATCCCGGTTTGGTTCCAGCCCGCTGTTGGTCAGCGCCGCCGTAAGCGGGCTGATCTACCTGTTTGTTTTTACCCTCCCCTATTTGCTGCCCAAATTTTACGATACCATCCCGCCGGTGGATTACGCCAAGCTCACCGGCTATTCTGCGGCCGGTTTTTTGGCTTACACCTTTGGCATCGCCGCCCTGTTTGGGCTGTATTATTGGGCCTTGCAACAGCTTCGACCGCCCATCTGGCGGCCCAACCTCAGCCGTCAACTTGTGTTTGGCGGCGCGGTGGTTTTTGCCGCCACCCTGATTTTTGCCTACCCTATCACCGCCATCGATCTGTTTATTTACGCCGTCCGCACCCGGGGTTGGGCGCTGTATCACCTGCCGCCGCTGGCTACCCCGCCCCAAGCCCTGCCCACCGCCGATCCCTGGCTGGGGCTGGCCGGCGAGTGGATTGACGCCGCCTCACCCTACGGGCCGCTGTGGGAGTGGCTGTCGCTGGCCGGTTACGCCCTCAGCGGCGGCGATTTTTTGGGCCAACTCCTGCTGCTCAAGTTGATGGGCGCGCTGGCCTACCTGGGCTGCGTTTGGCTGGTGTACCACACCCTGCAACAATTGCGCCCCAGTTGGGCGCTCACCGGCACGCTGGCTTTTGGCTGGAATCCGCTGGTGCTGTTTGAAAGCGTGCAGAACGCCCACAATGATATTGTGATGACCTTTTTTCTGCTGGCGGCCATCTGGCTGCTGAGCTGGCAGGCCGCCGCCCGCCCCACGCTGCTCCCGGCCGAGTCGCCGCTGCGCAAGTTTGTTCCGGCGCTGGTTTGCCTGCTGCTGGCCGCGTCGATTCTGGTTAAATTTGTCACCGCCGCCGTTGCGCCGTTTTTGCTGCTGCTGCTGGCCAGCCAGCAGCCCACCCCCCGGCGTCGAGCGACTGCCGGCGCGGGCTACGGCCTGCTGACCGCGCTGCTGGTCATCATCCCGCTGGGGTTGATGTGGCCGGGCTGGCAAAACTGGGCGCTGCTTAACGCCGGCGGCCAGGCCGGGCGCTCGCTGCTGGCGCTGCTGGTGCTGGCGCTGCGCGGCTGGCTGGGCACCAACCCCGCCTTCGATGTGGCCCGCGCGCTCATTTTTGGCGCGTTCCTGCTCATTTATTTTTATTACCTGTGGCAAACCGCCCGCCAGATAGACCAGCCTCTGCCGCTGGCGCAGCCGGTAGCGGCATCGTTTTATGTGCTGTTTTGGTACGTGCTGCTGGCCGCGGGCGTGTTTCACGCCTGGTATCTGCTCTGGTTTGTGCCGCTGGCCTCGCTGCTGCTGCCGCGCCAGCGACCGCTGGCCGCCTCGCTGGTTTTTTCGATCACCGCCCTGCTCATCATCCCCTATTTTGAAACCGTGCGGGTTTGGTTTCCGGCGCTGCTGCAAAACCACCTGCTCGGCCACCTGGTTGGCGTGCCGCTGCTGCTGCTGCCGCCGGCGTTGACATTACTCTGGCCAATTAGACCAACCGGTCGTTCTGAGGTATGATACCCGGCACGTGAGGCAGCCGCGCCTCACGTTTCCATTTCAAACCCAACAAAGAGGTGGTTCAATGTCGAAAACAGTTGCAGTTTTGGGGGGCACCGGCAACGAAGGCCCCGGCCTGGCGCGCCGCTGGGCCAAGGCCGGTTACACCGTTATCATCGGCTCCCGCCAGGCGGAAAAAGCCGAGCGTGTGGCCGCCGAACTCAACGAGGCGCTGGGTGAAAACCTGCTCACCGGCCTGGCCAACGAAGACGCCGCCCGCGCCGCCGACCTGTGCGTGCTGACCGTGCCGTACTCGGCGCAGGGGCCAACGCTGGCCGCGCTTAAAGAGCTATTGCAGGGCAAAATCCTGATCGATGTAACCGTGCCGCTCAAACCGCCCAAGGTCAGCCACGTCAACGTGCCACCGGGGGGTTCGGCGGGGCAGGAAGCGCAGGCTATTTTAGGCGATGGCGTGCGGGTGGTATCTGCCTTTCAAAACATCAGCGCCACCCACCTGAGCGAAGGCCACGACCACATTGATTGCGACGTGCTGGTTTGCGGCGACGACAAAGAAGCCAAAGCCGAGGCCATCGCCCTGGCCGAAGCCGCCGGCATGCGCGGCATCGACGCCGGCCCGCTGCAAAACGCCGTGGTGGTGGAAGGCTTCACCGCCGTGCTGATCGGCATCAACATCCGGCACAAAATCAAAGGCGCCGGCATCAAAATTACCGGAATTTAATTAGAGAGTCCAGAATACAGATTTCAGATTACAAAGAGCAGATTTACCCGGAGTCCGAAAGCTGTGCTTTCGGAACAAAA
>CAYOXS010000102.1:11792-17260 GCA_964407935.1 uncultured Caldilineaceae bacterium | reverse complement strand
GGTTGAGTTATTGCCCGCCAAATGGTATAATTCCCCCTCATTTATTTAAAAGGAAAGGACCAATAATGAGCACCAAACAATGGAATTCACCGCCGGCAATGCAAATTGACGCGAAAAAAGGCTACACCGCCACCATCGAAACCAGCCGCGGCACGATTGAACTGGAACTTTACCCGCAGTACGCGCCCAAAACCGTCAACAATTTTGTGTTTTTGGCCCGCGAAGGCTTTTATGACGGCGTGTCGTTTCACCGGGTTATCAGCGATTTTATGATTCAGGGCGGTGACCCGACCGGTACCGGCCGCGGCGGCCCCGGCTACCGCTTTGAAGACGAGTTCAAAAACAACCCGCTCAAACACGAAACCGGCGTCATCTCGATGGCTAACGCCGGCCCCGGCACCAACGGCAGCCAGTTTTTTATCACCCACGCGCCGCAGCCGCATTTGAACGGCCGTCACACCGTGTTTGGCAAAGTGACCGCCGGCCAGAATGTGGTCGATTCCATCCGCCAGGGCGATGTGATGACCTCGGTCACCATCACCGAAAAGTAATCCTGTCAATTGGGGCGTCAGTTTTGGGGCAACGTCTCCAAAACTGACGCCTTTTTGTTTGCTGTTGCCACGCCGAAAATTCTCGTTATAATATCGACAAGCCCAATGCTGAAAGGACTCCGATGTCTCAATCCGACCGCTTTCTCCGCGCGTGCCGCCAACAATCCGTCGATGCAACACCCGTGTGGCTCATGCGCCAGGCCGGCCGCTACATGGCCGAATACCGCGCTCTGCGGCAAAAATACTCCATTTTGGAGCTGATCAAAACCCCGGAACTGGCCACCGAAGTCACCATGCAGCCCATCAACGCCTTCAATTTAGATGCGGCCATCATCTTTGCCGATATTCTGACCATTCTGGAAGGGTTGGGCCTGGGGCTGGATTTTGTGCGCGGCGAAGGGCCGGTCATCCATAACCCGGTGCGCTCGGCGGCGGATATTGAGGCGCTGACCGTTCGGCCGCCGGAAGAAACGCTCGGTTTTACGCTGGCGGCCATCAAACTGACCCGCCGCGAGCTGGCCGGCAAAGTGCCGCTCATCGGTTTTAGCGGCGCGCCCTTTACTCTGGCCAGCTACGCCATCGAAGGCGGCTCATCGCGCAATTATGTTACGGCCAAAAGTCTGATGTACGGCCAGCCGCAAAGCTGGCACAAAATGATGGACAAATTTGCCGTGGCTATTGGCGAATACCTGCGGGCGCAGGCCGAAGCCGGGGCGCAGGCGCTGCAACTGTTTGATAGCTGGGTGGGCGCGCTCAGCCCGGCCGACTACCGCGAGTTTGTACTGCCCCACAGCCAGAAAGCCATCGAGATTGCTGCCGCCGGCAGCGATGTGCCGTTTATCCATTTTGGCACCGGCACCGCCGGCATGCTGCCCCTGCTCAAACAGGCCGGCGGCAGCGTCATCGGCGTGGACTGGCGGCTGGATATGGCCGACGCCGCCCAGATTTTGGGCGATGACGTAGCCCTGCAAGGCAACCTGGACCCGGTGGTGCTGTTTGCCCCGGCTGAGGAAATTCAGCGGCAGGCCGCCCGCGTGCTCGACAGCGTGCGGGACCGGCCCGGCCACATTTTCAATCTGGGGCACGGCATTTTGCAACACACCCCGGTGGAACACGTGGCCGCGCTGGTGGATTTTGTGCACGAGTACTCGGCGCGTTTGTAAGTTCTTAAAGTAGGGCGCTTCGCGAAGCGCACCTATAGTGGAGTCCGAAAGCTTTGCTTTCGGAACAAAAAGCTACGCTTTTTGACTCCTGTTTCTGTACTCTGTGATCTGTATTCTGGATTCTGTAATCTGACCCAAGAGGAGCACTAATGACCAAAAAAGCCGTACTGATGCTGGCCTATGGCACCCCGGCCAACACCGAGCGCATGCGCTGCTACCTGTCGGATATTCGCGGCGGGCGGCCCATGTCCGATGAATTTGTGGCCGAGTTCAAGCACCGCTACGATTTGATTGGCGGCTCGCCGCTGACCGCGCTCACCTACCAGCAGGCCCAAAAAACCGGCCAGGAATTGGCCCGGCGCGGCCACAATTTGCCGGTGTATCTGGGCATGCGTCACTGGTCGCCGTGGATTAAAGACGCCGTGGGCCACATGATGCTGCACGGCATTGAAGAAGCCGTGGCCATTGCCATGGCCCCGCACTTCTCCAAAATGAGCATTGGCAAATACTGGGAAAAAGTTGACGAAGCCCAGCAAATGCACGGCACCACCATCAACTTCTCTTTTGTCGATTCCTGGTACCAGCAGCCCAAATTTTTAACCGCGCTCGATGAACACGTCCGGGCCGGGCTTGAAAAATTCCCCGCCGCGGAACGCGATGGGGTCAAAGTGGTCTTCAGCGCCCACAGCCTGCCGGAACGGCTCAAAAAGAGGGGCGATCCGTACGATGACCAGCTCCAGCACAACGCCCGCCTGGCCGCCGAACGGCTGGGCAACATCGACTGGATGTTTTCTTACCAGAGCGCGGCCCACACCGGCGAACCGTGGCTGGGGCCGCAGATTGAAGACGTGGTCGTCGATCTGGCCAAACAGGGCTACAAAAATGTGCTGGTCGCGCCCATCGGTTTTGTGAGCGACCACGTGGAAATTTTGTTTGATATTGACATCGAAGCCAAACAGATTGCCGCCGAAAACGGGGTGCGGCTGGAGCGGATTGAATCGATGAACAGCACGCCGCTCTTTATTGAGGCCGTGGCCGACGCGATTCTGGAGAAAATGGCCGGATAACATGCCGCACGTCACAATTATTGGCGGCGGCATCGCTGGACTGGCCACCGCCTACTACCTGCAAAAGAAAAGCCGCCAGGCCGGCCAGCCGCTGCACTACACGCTGGTTGAAAGCGAGCCGCGCTTTGGCGGCAAAATTGCCACCGCCACCGACAAAAATTTTGTCATCGAGGGCGGGCCGGATTCGATGGTCACCATCAAACCGCACGGCATCCAGTTGTGCCGCGATTTGGGGCTGGCCGATCAGCTTATCCCCACCAACGACGACCGGCGCAACATTTACGTGCTCAAAAACGGCCGGCTCACCCCGTTTCCCGGCGGCTACCGGCTAACCGTGCCCACCGAGTTTGTGCCGTTTGCCCTGTCACCGCTGATTTCGCCGCTGGGCAAACTGCGCATGGGTATGGATTTGTTCATCCCGCCGCGCCGCGAATCCGGCGACGAAAGCCTGGGCGATTTTATCCGGCGGCGGCTGGGGCAGGAAGCGCTCGACCGGATTGCCGGGCCGATTATGGCCGGCATCTACGTAGCCGATCCCGACCGGCTGAGTATGGAAAGTACCTTTCCCCAGTTTTTGGCGATGGAGCAAAAGTACGGCAGCCTGATCAAAGCCATGCGCCAGGCCAAACAAAACGGGGCGTCAGCCGGTGGGCAGGCCAAACCGCCGGCCATGTTCACCAGCCTGCGCGGCGGCATGGCCGATCTGGTAGACGCGCTGATCGACAACCTGGCCGGCGACCTGCGCCCCGGCCAGCGAGTCATCGGCCTGCGCCCGCTATTGCCGGGTTTTGAAGTGACCCTGCAAACCAGCGCCGGGCCGCAAACCCTCACCACCGATGCGGTGGTCATTGCTACGCCGGCTTACGTGGCCGCGCAACTGGTTGAGGCCATCGACCCAACCCTGGCCGGCCTGCTCACCACCATTCGCTACGTGTCCACGGCCACGGTCTCGCTGGGCTACCGTCGCGCCGATGTGGCCGGCCAGCACGATTTTAACGGCTTTGGCTTTATGATTCCCAAAAGCGAACAGCGCCAGATTTTGGCCTGCACCTGGTCGTCAACCAAGTTTGACCAGCGCGCCCCCGGCGATGACGCGCTGGTGCGGCTGTTCATTGGCGGCGACGGCAACGAGCATCTGGTGGAGCAGCCGGACGATGAGCTGGTAGCCATTGCCCGCCGCGAGTTGCGCGAAATCATGAACCTGACCGCCGAACCGGTGGTCAGCAAAGTGTTCCGCTGGCCTAAAGGCAACGCCCAGTACGATGTTGGCCATTTGGACCGGGTGTCGCAAATTGAAAGCCAGGCCCAAAAACTGCCGGGCCTCTATTTTACCGGCAGCGCGTTTCGGGGCATCGGCATCCCGGATTGCGTGAAAAGCGCGCTGGCCACCGTTGACCAGATTCTGGCCCAATTTGGCCCGGCCTGAAATTTATTGAATCGCGGGTGGCGGGGAGGAAGTTTGGTGGGTTGGGTGAGTTAGGTGAGTGATGAGTTTTGAGTTTTAAGTTTTGAGTTCGTGTTGCGTAAGCCGTCACTCGTCGTTCGCTATTCGCAATTCGTTCATTACGCAATTTCAGTGGAGCCGGGCCAGGAGTCCTCTAGCCCCTAATTCCTGACTCCTGAATCCTGGCTCCTATTCTCAAGGGAGGGTAATATGTCTAGCGGGGTATATGCCAGCCGAACACAGTTGTTCACCTTAAAAGGGTCGATTGCCATTCAGCTTTTGGATGGCGAAGAAATTGAAGGCGAATTTGCCACCCAGGACGCCTACAATATTTTTATTATGGTCGAGGGCGAACCGTTGATGGTTCCGCGCCTGCAAATTCGCTGGATACGGGGCCTGGAGGGACAGCCGATTGAGCGCGACACCTCGCAGGCTGCCGTCGAGGATCCGCTGTCAACCCAGCCCCTGCCAACGCCGGCCGACAGCGGCCCGCCCACCGAGATTTCGACGGCTGTTCGGGCCCCGGTTCGGGAAGAGGAGGCAGACGAAGGCACACTGGTGATTATGCCGGGAGCGGTGCAGTCTGAATTTGAAGAAGAGGACGAGGACGACGGGACGCTGATCCTGGTAGCCGATGAGCCGCTTGGCGTGGACGAGGAAGAAGACGAAGGCACCATGATGCTGCCCAGCAGCGACATCGCTGCGGCGCTGGCTCCGGCAGCGGTTGTTGATGACGATGAAAAAGATATGACGATGGTGCTGGGCCGCGATCTGGAAATTCCCGACGAATTGATGGCTGACGAGATATTTTCATCGCTGCTGCCGGAACCGAAAGCGCCGGTGGCCACGCTCACCTGCCAGGGCGGCCCCCACAGCGGGGATGTTTTTACCGTTAAAACCGATGGCATCACCACCATTGGTCGCTCCACCGATAACGTGGTCGTGCTATCCAGAGACAAAGAGATTTCCCGGCGGCACGCCATTATCATTTACGAATCCGGCCGGTACGTGGCGCAAGACCAAAACAGTTTAAACGGCACGTTTGTGAATGATGAACAGATTACCAGCCCGCGCTTTTTGGAACCGGGCGATGTTGTTTTGGTGGGCGTCTCGCCGCTGCGCTTTGAGATCAATTAGCGGCGCGCCCCAAAATTGGTTGTGGAATTGAGCCGCGGGGCGGGGCCCATACAACACACAATGTATAACCACCCCCAAACCCCCCCCAAAAAACCCGGTGTGCCGG
>CAYOXS010000102.1:0-11782 GCA_964407935.1 uncultured Caldilineaceae bacterium | reverse complement strand
TAGTGAAAAGGGGAGGGCTTGTTACTCCTAACCTTCACTCCTGTCCCCCCCCCCCTTCACTGGGTGGGCGGGGCCCCCATTTTTTTGTGGTTTTTTTGCGCGGCTCGGGTGACAAATCCCACAACTTCTGGTATCCCCTCCCCAATCCCCCACAATATAGCCGGTTTGGCCGGTCCATAAATTGACATAATTGACGACACCTCTACTTTGTGGTACACTGATACAGTAGACATAAAGTGGGTTAGTGTATCTACGCCCGGAGGTGGATGATGAGGTTATCGGCCAAGTCAACGGTGTTTCCGTATAAAACTCTGCTTATTTACGGCGGCGCGGTACTGGTGATTTTGCTGCTGGCAGTACCGGCGCTGGCCAACAGCCGGCCCGGCAGCAGCCTGCTCGATTTTTCGCGCAGCAACGCCATCGGCCTGTCCAAACAATCGGCGCAAACCCTGTCTAAAGGCATCAACATCAGCCATCTCAACCCCGGTCAGGAAAACTGGTACGTTTACAGCCGCGAAAGTTTTCAGGACCCCACCTTTTCGTGGGTATCGCTGGCTCTGCGCTACGAGAGCGAAGCCCGCATCGACCCGGCGCAGGTTAATTTTGAGGTCTTCTCCGAGGAGCCGGCCGGCTGGTTTCAGCAGGCCCAGCCCGCCACCGAGCCGTTAGGCGCGGGATTGGCTTCGCCGCTGCGGGCCAGCCTGAACCGGGTGGAAACCTTTTGGACCGGCCAGGTGGCCGAACAGGAGCAATATTACGTGCGCGTGTTCAACACCTCGCCGTTTGGGCTGGATTACACTCTGGAAGCCAAAGCCGAACAGGCCGCCGTTTCCGGCGCAACCCCGGCCAGCCTCAACAGCGCCCGCAAAAACGCCGTCCCGCAAACCATCCGGCAAATGGCCTGGACGCTGACCGCACAAGCCGTCACCAATATGTCGGCCGATGAAGCCGCGGCCTGGCTGCAGCAAGCCCAGTCCGTGGGCTGGATTGTGACCGAAGGTACCGCCGCCGAAGAGATTCCCAACCCGGCCCAGGCCAACCCGCAACTGCTGTGGCAGCTTACGGCCAAAGCCGTGGCCGGGCAGGATGCCGAAACCGCCGCCCAGTGGCTCAATCAGGCCGATTCGCTGGGCTGGCTGGCCATTCCGCTGAACACCGTCAAACAGCCCTTTGTTGAGCCGGTCGATAAAACCGATGACGGCGGCGGCGACAGCGGCACCGGCGCGGCGGAACCGCTGGCCGTCCCGGCCCCGCCGGCAGAAGTTTACACACCGATCAACATTTACCCCAACAACCCCCTGCCGTTTGATTTACAGCACGTCAACAGCGGCCGGCTGGCGCCCTACGGCGAACACTGGTACCAGCTTGCCCGCGATGACCTGGACAAAGACCTGATTGAAAATATGAAAATGACGATGTTCTTTACCCCGATCCAGGGATTTATGAGCAATCGCATCAATTTTGAAATTTTCCCGGCCGGCCAGTACCAGATCTGGCAGCGTGGCGACGCCGATTATATGGAAAATATGGGAGCTGGCTCGTGGGTTTCGCGGGATGAAGACCCCAACACCGGCGAGCGGCTGTGGAACGGCACGCTGGTGGATGGCGACAGTTATCTGATTAAAGTGAAAAACGGCACGCCGGAAGAAGTTGACTACTACCTCTACCCCAATGATGTGGAAAACGCCGAGCTGGGCAACCCCACCCTGATTCCCGGCGACGCCAACAACGTCCGCGTGCCTTACGCCGCCGCGCCGCCCACCCGCCCGGCTCGCCCCGCGGAACCGGGCGAAAATCCGGTGGAGGCTCTGCCGCTGAAGCTGGGCAAAACCGATGGCACACTCCAGGCCGGCCAGGAGTTGTGGTACAGCTTTACCTACCCCGGCCCCACCAACGACAAAGCCAACCGGGATTTTGACATGTTCCTGACCAGCACCCCGCTGGATGATGTCCGCGCCCGCCACGCCGATTTTGCCATTTACCCCGGCGCGCAACTGCACCTGTGGACGCGCGGCACCATTGATAAACTGACGCCGCTGGGTACCAGCGCCCCCTCAAAATATCCGCTCAGCGATAAAAAGAGCCTGCAAGTACTGTGGAAGGGCCAGTTGATGGAAGACCATCTTTACTACATCAAAATCTTCAACCACGATATTGGCCCGCTGGAGTACACCCTGGAATTTAACGGCGGCTGGTAAATCCGGCCGGACTCGATTCACAAAAAAGCGCCGGAACTGTCCGGCGCTTTTTTAGTAGGTCGGGCTTGCCGCCCGACTGTCACACTGCAAGCGTGACCTACTGAACTGCCAGATTTTTACGCGCCGCGCTCGCCGCGAATGTAGGGCACGCCCAACGCCGCCGGCGCGCCCAACCGCTTGCGGGTGGCCGCCCGCGAGCCAATCACCAGGGCGATGATCGTGAGCAGGTATGGCATCATCTGTAAAAAGAAACCCCAGTTAGAGTTGATAAACAGCGGGTTGGTAAAGCCAAAGAGTGTGGGCGGCCCCTGCAAATCCAGAATGCCGCGGCGCAGCGCGCCAAACAGGTACGCGCCCAGCGCCGCCCGCAGCGGGTCCCACTGGGCAAAAATTACCAGGGCGATGGCAATCCAACCCTGGCCAGAGGTGGTTTGGGCGCTGTACCAGCCCGGCGACACTGACAGGCTGATGGTTGCGCCGGCCAACCCGGCCAGACAACCGCCGACAAATACGTAAAAATAGCGCAGCCCGTACACGCTGATGCCCATAGTATCGGCGGCTTCGGGCTTTTCACCCACGGCCCGCAAGTGCATCCCCGGCCGGGTTTTGTAGATGTAATACCAGGTTAGTGGCGCAAAAATGTAGCCAACGTACACCAGCAGGCTGTGATCCTCAAAAAAGACCGGCCCGATAAACGGGATCAGCGCCAGCCCCGGAATATTGAACGACGGGACCAACGGCGGGCTTTGGCCGGTTAACCCTTCGCCTAACACCAGCGCCAGCCCGGTTCCCAAAAAGGTGAGCGTTAGGCCACTGACCACCTGATCGGCCTGAAAATGGATGGTGACCAGCCCGTGCAGGATGCTCAACAGCCCGCCGGCCAGCATGGCCACAACCAGCCCCAGCCAGGGGTTGCCGGTAGCCAGCGAGGTACTGAAACCGGCCATCGCGCCCAGCAGCATCATACCCTCAACTCCCAGGTTGAGAATCCCGGCGCGTTCGGCAAAAATCTCGCCGACGGCGGCAAACAATAGAATGGTACCGGTGGCCAGGCCGGCGTGGAGAATGATAATCAAATTCATGCGGTCACTTCCTCTCCCCGGCGCACCAGCTTAATTTTGTAGCGCAGCAATACATCGCTGCTGATCACCATAAACAGAATGATGCCTTGCAGCAGGTAGGCCAGCCCCGATGGCTGGATTTCCCGGCCGGCCACAATCAGCGCCCCAAACAGAATTGAGACCAGAATGATGGCAAACGGGTTGAGTTTGGCCAGCCAGGCAATGATGATGCCGGTAAACCCATACCCCGGCGAAATTCGCTCTTGCAGGCGGTGGACCACGCCGCTGATCTCTGACATGCCAGCCAACCCGGCCAGCGCCCCGGAGAACATCATTACCAAAATAATGTTGCGGGCAATGTTGAGGCCGGCGTAACGCGCCGCCTGCGAGTTATCGCCAATCAGCTTGATTTCGTAGCCCCAGCGGCTGCGCTCAAAAACCCACCACACAATCCCGGCCGCCACAATGCCAAACACCACCCCCAGGTGCAGGGTAATGCCGGAGAACATGCGGTACTCGCGGGCGTAATCGGCCAGGCGCGGCAGCCAGGCCACTTTGTCAAAGGTGGGTGTCATTTGAAAACCGGCATCGCTCCACTGGTTAAATATCCAAAAGTTGTTCCACAAAATAACCACGTAGTTGAGCATCAAGGTGGTGATGATTTCGTTCACGTTGAAACGGGCCTTGAGAAAACCGGGAATAAAGCCCAGCACCGCCCCGCCGATCATGCCCATAACCATCATCGCGGCGATGACCACAACTTTGGGGCTGCCGCTCGGCACCAGCGGCACCAGCACTACCAGGCTGGCCCCAAACGCCCCGGCGTAAAACTGGCCTTCGGCGCCAATGTTCCACAGTTTCATTTTAAAGGCGATGGCGCAGGCCAGCCCGACCATAATTAGCGGGGTGGCTTTGACCATCGTGTCAGAAAAAACGGCCCAACTGCCAAACGTGGCGTTGAAAAAGAAGCGGCCCACAACCAGCGGCTGGCCGCCAATCAATTTCAGAATGATCCCGCTGATAATAAAAGCCACCACTACCGAGCCAATTGAGGTAGCGGCCGGCAGCCATTTGGGGATGTCTTCGATGCGCTTTTCAAAGGTAAATGTAAAGGGCAATTGAAAGCCGGGTTTGCCCCCACCGGTAGCAGTTGCTGACATAAGCTAACTTTTCGCCTCCCTTCCGGTTTGTTTAACAACCTCGTGGCCGGTCATCATCAAGCCGATGTCGTGAATATCGGCCTCGTCGGCGTTGACAATGCCCATAATGCGGCCATCAAAAATTACGGCAATGCGGTCACTCAGCGACAACAGCTCCTCCAACTCCTCGGACACCAGCAAAATAGCCGTGCCGGATTCGCGCTGTTCCAGCAGCAGCCGTTGAATGCCCTCAATTGCGCCCACATCCAGGCCGCGGGTAGGCTGCACCGCCACCATCAACTTTGGCCCCGATGAAATTTCGCGGGCCAGAATAACTTTTTGCAGGTTCCCCCCGGACAGTTTGCGGGCCATTGTTCTAACGTTGGGGGCCAGAATATCGTACTGCTGCTTAAGCTGGCGGGCGTGCTGCCGGGCCACAGAAAAATTAATGCTCCAGCCGTTGCCAATCGGCTCGGTGCGGTAATTTTTCATAATGGTGTTTTCGGTGATGGTTAAATTGGGCGCGCTGCCCACTTTATTGCGGTCTTCCGGCACGTGAGACACGCCGCTTTTGATGGCCGTGATGGGCGGCTGGTTAGCCACCTCCTGGCCGTTCATTTTGATGCTGCCGCTGCAACTGCGCAGGCCGGTAATCACTTCGGCCAGTTCGCTTTGGCCGTTACCGGCTACCCCGGCAATGCCCAAAATTTCGCCGGCCCTGATTTGCAGGTTCACCCCGCGCAGTGCCGGCACTCCTTTGGCGTTCTCGCAGCGAACATCCTGCATATTCAGCACCACATCGCCGGGAACCCGGGCGGTTTTGGTAACGGTGAAAACAACATTGCGCCCCACCATCAACCGGGCCAGGTCTTCTTTGGTGACACCCTGCATACTCAACCCCTCGGCGGTGCCTTTGCCTTTGCGCAGCACCGTAATCCGGTCGGCCACGGCGGTCACCTCGTGCAGTTTGTGGCTGATAAAAATGATGGATTTGCCCTGCGCCACCATCGACCGCATGGTGCCCATCAGTTCTTCAATTTCCTGGGGAGCCAGCACGGCGGTGGGTTCGTCCATAATCAGGATTTTGGCGCCGCGATACAGCGTTTTTAGAATTTCGACACGCTGCTGCTCGCCCACGGAAAGCTGCCAGATTTTGGCGGTAGGGTCTACCCGCAGGCCAAACTGCTCTTCCAGGTCCAGAATCTTTTTGTCGTAATCGGCCAGCCGCATCAAAAATCTGGGTTCGTTGAGGCCCAACAGAATATTTTCGGTGACGGTTTGGGTGGGCACCAGCATAAAATGCTGGTGAACCATCCCAATTCCTTTGGCGATGGCATCTTTGGGCGAATTGAAATGGACGGGTTCGCCGTACACCTTTATGACGCCAGACGAAGGTTTGTACAGGCCGGCCAGAGCGTTCATCAGCGTGCTTTTGCCGGCCCCGTTTTCACCCAGCAGTGCGTGAATTTCGCCCTGTTTCAGGGTGAGGTTGACGTGATCGTTAGCCAGCACGCCGGGAAACCGAATCACAATATCCTTCATTTCGACTGCGTAGGGGGTTTCTGCCATAGAACTGTCCTCGTTTGTTCTCGCTCGCCCTGGCATGTTTGTGAGCCAAGAAGTGGCGAGATGGGTGGATTTATTTGCTGTCCGCTGATTAGAAACTCGAAACCGAACGCTACGGGTTAATCTTCAGTTGCCAACTTCCAATCGCGGTGGAGGAAATTAGGCCGGAGCGATGGGGTCATCGCTCCGGCCCGGTTACTTACAGGAGAAAGTTATTGCAATTCGGGCAGTTCGGCGGTAATGTTTTCATTCCACCAGTACATGCAGGTTTTGCATTCGCTGCCAAATTGCTTAAATCCGTCCAGGTCGAGCTGTTCCAGGCTAACGCCGTCTTCCAGAACAACGTTGCCCTGGTTATCTTTGATAGGCCCTTTGAACACGTCAAAGCGGGTAAATTCGCCTTTGAGCATTTTGTCCAGGGTGTCTTTGATCATCGCCAGGTCTTCGGCCGGCAGTTCGGCGACGCCGGGCTGCATGGTTTCGCCTTCCATAAAGCCGTACAGGCCCAACGAACCGGAATCGGCGTCAAAGTATTCCCAGCCACCCTTCCAGGTGCCGTCGCGGGATGCATTGACAATGCGGGCATATTCCGGGCCCCAGTTCCAGTACATCGAGGTGAGACATTTGGGGTTGGTGCAGTTGCCGGAGTAGTCGTAGGTGATCCCCCATTTGCCTTCGGGAGCGGCTTCGGCCGGGGCGGGGGTATCCGCGCCGGTCATTACCACCTGCGCGCCGCCGTCAAACAGCGAAGACGCGGCTTCTTTTTCAACAATGGGGTCGTGCCAGGTAAAAATCCAGCGGACATCAATCGTGCATTCGGGGCAGGTTTTTTGCGCGCCCAGGGCAAAGGCATTGCCCAACCGCAGCTCTTCCGGAATGGGGAAGGTGGCGATGTAACCCAGTTTGGGGTTGCCATCCATTTTGGCCCGCGAACCGGCCAGCATGCCGGCCAGATATTTGATATCTTCCATCGCGCCCATCAGGTTGCCAAAGTTTGCGCCATTGGCTTTGAAGCCGGTCAGGTGGATGATGTCCACATCCGGGAACTCGTCGGCCACAATTTCCGAGGCGTCCATGTACCCAAAGGAAGTGGTGAAGATCACATCAAAGCCTTTGCGGGCCAGTGAACGAATCACCTGCTCGGCGTCGGCGCCTTCGGCCACGTTTTCAACGTAGGCGGTGTGAACGTTTTCTACATTTTGCTCAACGTACATCCGGCCAACATCGTGGGCCTGAGTCCAGCCGCCGTCATCGTGTGGGCCAACATACACAAACGCCACGTTGTACTTGCCTTCTTCAATGGCCGGAATCTGGTACTTACTTTCGGCCGACCCTGCTTCTGAGGCCGCAGCCGGCGCTTCTTCTTTGGGCTGCTCGGCGGCCGGCGCTTCTTCTTTGGGTTGTTCAGCAGCCGGCGCTTCGGCCTTGGGTTGTTCGGCGGCGGGTTGAGCGGGAGCCGCCCCACCACAGCCGGCCAGTAACGCCATAATCAAGCCTAATACTACTAACCAGACAAAACGTTTCATTTTATTCTCCTCCATTATGAAACAAAAGATTTATTACCAAACTGTTTACAGCCCAGTGCAAACCACAAATACCGGTCATTCAATCAGCTGAAAACTATCACCTCCTTTCAAAAATATCAAGGATGTATTCTATTGATTTTTGTTGCCTGAGTCTAACCAGTATAACCAAATAAGGCTGTGGCCGGTAGTGATAAATGTCATCTTAAAACAGGAGAAATGGCACACATTTGCCTCAGGCGGTAACGGCGTGGCGTTCGCCGGCCATCATCAGCCCCAGTTCTTCGATGGTGGTTTCGGCGTTGTTGACAATGCCCATTACCTCGCCGCCAAACATTACCACAATCCGGTCGGACAGGGCGCGCACTTCGTCCAGGTCTTCGCTAATGAGCAGCGTAGCCAGCCCTTCGCTGCGCTGTTGCAGCAGTTGGTTGTGAATGTACTCCATCGCCCCAATATCGACGCCGCGGGTGGGCTGGGCAGCGATAAGAAATTTGGGTTTACGCGCCAGCTCGCGGGCCAAAATCATTTTTTGGATATTACCGCCCGACAGGTTTTTGGCCGGCGTTTCCTGGCTGGGCGTTTTGATGTTGAAGTTTCGAATCATATCCTGAGCATGCCGGCCAATAGCTTTGAAGTTTAAAAAGATGCCGCTGCTGTACGGCTGGCGCACGTGATCCTGCAAAATCAGGTTTTCAGCGACGGAGAAATCTTTAATTGCGCCATCGTGCATACGTTCTTCCGGGATGTAACTCAGCCCGGCCTCGATCATTTTGGCCGGCGGTAAATTGGTAACATCCTGGTTCTGAAGCACAAGCTGGCCGGTAGTCACGTTAGCCAAACCGGCAATCGCTTCGGCCAGCGGGCGCTGGCCGTTGCCAGACACGCCAGCCACGCCCACAATTTCGCCGCTGTGAACCTCGAAGCTGACATTTTTGAGCACCGTGCCGCCCCGGCTGTTGACCACGCTCACGTTATCCAGCTTCAGCCGCACCTCGCCCAACTGCGCCGGCGGACGTTTTCGCTCCAGCACAACTTCCCGGCCCACCATCATCTGGGCCAGATCGTGCTTGGTGGCCCCGGCGGTATTGCGGGTGCCAATCACCCGGCCATCACGCAGCACCGTTACCCGGTCGGCCAGGTCCAGAATTTCGTGCAGTTTGTGCGAGATAAAAATGAGGGCGTGGCCGTCGGCGGCCATCTGCCTGAAAATGATAAACAGCTCGTCAACCTCCTGCGGCGTGAGCACGGCGGTCGGCTCATCGAGCACCAGCAGGGCCGCCCCGCGATACAGCGCCTTGATAATTTCTACCCGCTGCTGCTGGCCTACCGCCAGGTTGGAAATTATGGCTTTGGGATCGATGTGCAGCCCGTAACTGGCGGCCAGCTCCAAAATCCGGTCAGAAACCACATCCAGGTCCAGGCGCGGTTCGTGGCTGGAGCGCAGCCCCAGAGCCACGTTTTCGGCCACGGTCAGGTTATCTACCAGCATAAAGTGCTGGTGAATCATGCCGATGCCGTGGTTAATGGAATCGGTGGGCGAATGAATTTTGATGGGCCGGCCGTTGAGAAAAACCTCGCCCTCGTCGGGCTGGTAAAGGCCGTACAAAATTTTCATCAGTGTACTTTTACCCGCGCCGTTTTCGCCCAGCAGCGCATGCACTTCGCCGGCTTTCACATCAAAATTAACGTTGTCGTTGGCCAACACGCCGGGAAAGCGCTTGGTAATACCGCGCATTTCCAGCGACTCAATGCGGGGCAAGCCGGAGGGAAGCAGGTTTTGCTGGGTGTTGTTTTCAGTCATCGACAACCTCGCTCAAAAAAGTTAATGCGTGATACGTGTTCCGTAAACCATCATTCGTCATTCGCCATTCCCAATTCCTGACTCCTGACTCCTGATTCCTACATATACCACTTTGTTTCGGTGCGGGTTTGGCTGATTATTTTGCCCGCTTTGATCACGTAGCGGCGGTCCGGCTGGCGGCGCAGCGCCTCTACCGCCGAATGGGCTGCCAGCACCATCAAGTTGGCCTCCGCGCCCACGTGCAGGCCATAATTTTCCAGCCGCCACAGCCGGGCGGCGTTGTAGCGCGGCATATCAAACGCGGCGGTAATTTCGTGCGGCGCGGCCAGATGGGCGGCGTGGGCCGTAATGAGCGCCACTTCCAGCGGGTCCATTTTGCCGTAGGAGTAAAACATGTTCTGCAAATCATCCTGGCCGCACACCACGTTGACCCCGGCTTCAAGCAGTTGTTTAACCCGGGCAATGCCGCGCGGTTTGGGGTAACCGTGGCCGCGCCCTTCGAGCATTAAATTAATAGGCGCGTTGGTAATCACGTGAATATCGGCCTGTTTTACCTTGTCGATGACCCGCTCGGCCAGCGCATCATCCCAGGCGGACATGGCGCAGCAGTGGCCGGCCGTCACCCGCCCCTGCCAGCCGGTTTCAATGGTTTTTTCAGCCAGCAGTTCCAGCGAGTGCCAGTAGGGGTCGTCAGTTTCGTCAATGTGCATGTCGATATCCACATTGTAGTGTTGGGCCATGTCAAAGGCCAGTTCAATGTGGCGGGCGGCGTCGGCCATGTCGCGCTCGCCGTGGGGCATCCCGCCAACCAGATCGCAGCCGTGGGCCATGGCCTGCCACATCATGTCAACCGCTTCCGGGTTGCGGGCCATGCCCAACTGCGGAAAAGCCACCAGTTGAATATTGACCATGTGGCCAAAACGCTCGCGGGCAGCGACCACGCCTTCTAAAATGCTCAGCTTGGCAATATGGTCAATATCGACATGGCTGCGCAGCCACAGCACGCCGTTGGCGGCGGCGGCGCGTAAAGCCAGCCCGGCCCGGTTCACGATGTCATCCACGGTGAGCCGCTGTTTGACCCCGGCATACAGTTCAATGGCTTCGTGCAGGGTGCCGCTCTGGTTGATCACGCCATCCCACAGCAGGGCGTTTTCCAGATGGAAGTGACTTTCCAGCAGCGCCGGTGAAACCATGCCGCCTTCGGCATCAATTTCCTGGCCGCCGGCCGGCAATCCCGCCGTGGCCAGCGCGGTAATGACGCCGTTGGTGATTCCGACTTCTACCGGTTCACCGGTTGAATCTGAAATTGCGTTGCGAATGACTAAATCCATAGCTGCTCCACAGATACACGGGGTTGGGTGCAAACACCGGGCGATTGTGCCCAGCCCCGTAAATCTGCAATGTTAGAGCCGGAAACGGTGCCAATTTCGGGCGCTTTGCGCCCGAAATTGGCACCAAATTCCCTGTTAATTTTTACTGGCGAGGTTCGGGTACAATCTCAATCGAACCATCGATGATGCCCTGGACCGCGGCGTTGGCCGCGTCAACTGCTTCGGCGGGCAAATCATCGGCGTACAGCGGCACCTGGCCGCCGTTTGCCAGCGTAAGCTGGATCACCCGGCCACCCATTTCGCCGGCCTGGAGTGATTTGATCATGTCCAGCAGCGCGGGCCGCCATTCGTAGATAATGGTGCCTTTGACAAATTCGGGGGCCAGGCCACTCTGGTCGGCCTGGAAGCCCAACCAGGGGATGCCTTTTTCTTTGGCCACGCCGATAGCGCCCACCACCTGCTGCGATGAACCGGTCAGCACATCGGCGCCGGCGCTAATTTGGGTGTTGGCTGCTTCCGCCGCCAACGCCGTGTCGCCAAAGGAGCCGGTGAAGCTCACATTAACGGTGGCGTCGGGGTTGGTGTCTCGCACGCCGGCCACAAAACCGTCAACGTGCAGTTTGGCATCGCCGGCATCAATCGGGCCAACAAGACCAATCACGCCGGCCTGGGTCATTTTGGCGGCCAAAACACCCATCACGTAGCCGCCCTGATCGCCGCGGGGTTCATAGGCAAAAACGTTGGTAATGCCTTCGTCCGCGCCGTAGTTGGTGGTGGTGCCCCAGGCAAAGCTGGTTTCGGGGTAATCGGGCGCAATTTCAAACAGGCTGGTGCCGTACTGCGCGCCGTGAGCAATAACCAGATTGTAGCCGCTGTCGGCGTAGTCACGAATGGCCGCCGCGGCGTCGGTGACGTTGAACATGTTCTCGGTGTAGGCAATTTCGAGCACGTCCGGGCCACCGGCTTCTTCCTGCAACTTGACCAGGCTGTCATAAATCGACTGGCTCCAGGCCAGGTCAGTGGTGGTGCTGGGCAGAATCAACGCTACTTTGACCGGCTGAATGTCAACGGTCATCGCTTCGGTTTCAGCAGGGGCCGCTTCAGTTTCGGCTTCGCCTTCACCGGCTTTGTAGGGAACATAGTCGCCATTCTGAATCTGG
>CAYOXS010000101.1:4769-17263 GCA_964407935.1 uncultured Caldilineaceae bacterium | reverse complement strand
CCGTGGCGTCTCAGGCACTGGCCTGCGCCACCGCCGCGGAAGTTCACCGCGTGGCAGAGACAGCGCCGATATAATCTACGCCTTCCAGCCTATTCCATTTCCCTCTCTCTCAACCCCTCCCCCAAAATTGGGGGAGGGGCAAAAAACAATGCTTTGTCTAACGCTCGGCGTTCGCCGCAGCAGGATTTCTGCTGGCCAAAAAGAGAGGGAGGGAAAAACGTCATTCTGAGCGACCGCCGGGAGCGAAGGATCTCTAATCCGGCAGCAGCGGAGACCCTTCGGGCTTACGCCCTCAGGGTGACATTACCAAAGTTATTTTCACAGGAGTCGACCTCACTCACCATCCAACAACAACCACGTCTCGCTTTAAGCGCGATAGGCTACTCACTCTGTTCCCTGACTCCTGATCCATATTTTTAAGGAGAAACCCAATGTCAACCAAATTTGAACTGTATCGTTCGCCGGACGCGCCCGTTCCCCCCGACACGGTGGCCTGGAACATGTACGGCGCCGGCGTCGAAAGTATTGGCCGCGACGGCCAGCCCGAACAATTCGCCGTACCGGAGCCAGCCCCGGACCAATTGCTGGTCCGGGTTGACGCCGTCGGCATGTGTTTTTCTGATGTCAAACTGATCAAACAGGGCGGCCAGCACCCCAAACTCTACAACCGCGATCTGGCCACCGAACCGACCCGGCTGGGCCACGAAGTCGCTCTGACCATCATCAAAGTGGGCGAGGAGTTGCAGGAACAGTACCAGCCCGGCCAGCGGCTGGCCCTCCAGCCGGATATTTACGTGAGCGGCAAAAGCACCGCCTACGGCTACACCATCCCCGGCGGGCTAACCCAGTACCACCTCATTGGCCCGGAAGTGCTCAATGCTGATGGCCTGTGCTACGTGCTGCCGCTCAGCAACGGCGGCCAACTGGGTTACGCCGAAACCGCGCTGACCGAGCCGTGGGCCTGCGTTGAAGCCGCCTACACTCAACGCCGCCGCCTGTTGCCCAAAGCCGGCGGGCTGATGTGGATTGTTGGCCGGCCCGGCGACGACACCGTTTACCAGTTTTCGGCGGGGCTGGAACAGCCGGCCACCATTGTGCTCACCGATGTGCCGCCGGCGGTGCAAGCGCGAGTGGCGCAGGAAGTTGGGGCACGGGGCATCACGGTGATTGAGCGCAACGGGCTGACCCCCGCCGATTACCCCGCTCTGCGCGAAGAACTGACCAGCGGGCAGGGTTTCGACGACATTGTGGTGCTCGACCCCCGTTCGGCGGAAGCAGTGAGCGAAGCGGCCAAATTGATTGCCCGGCGCGGCACCTTCAATTTGGTGGGCCAAACCCCGCTGGATGGTTCGGCGCAGGTTGACGTGGGCCGCATCCACTACGATTACACCGCCTACGTGGGCAACCCCGGCCCGGACATTGCCGCCTCGTATGGCGAGGCGCGCAACCGCTGCGATTTGCGGGCCGGCGGCGTGGCCGTGTTTGTGGGCGCGGGCGGGCCAATGGGCCAAATGCACGTGCAGCGGGCCATCGAACTGCCCAACGGGCCGCGTTTGGTCATCGCCACCGATGTTAACTCAATGCGGCTGGGCGCGCTTGAGAGCCGTTTTGCCGGACTGGCCGAAGCCAACAAGACCCGGTTGGTCACCTTTAACCCCGCCGAAGGCGGCGAATCGCTGCGCGACTACGTGCTGCGGCTCACCGATGGCCACGGCGCGGACGACGTGATTGTGTCGGTGCCGGTGGCGGCGGTGATGGCCGAAGCGGCCACCGTGTTGAAAGCGGACGGGATGCTGGTGTTTTTTGCCGGTGTACCCAACGGCACGCTCACTCCACTGGATTTGAGCGAGGTCTATCTGCATAACGCCCAGTATACCGGCACCTCCGGCTCGGCGCTGGCCGACCAGGCCACGGTCATTCAAAAAACGCTGGACGGCAAGCTTTCGCCCAACCGTTCGGTGGCGGCCGTTGGCGGCATTGAGGCCGCCCGCGATGGCGTTGAAGCGATGATGGACGGGCGCTACCCCGGCAAGGTGGTCATCTTCCCGCAGATCAGCGGCCTGCCGCTGACCGGCGTGGAGGAACTGGCCGAGACGCTGCCGGAAGTGGCAGCCAAATTGGGCGCGGGGCAGGTGTGGACGCCCGCCGCCGAAGCAGCGCTCATTGAAAAATTTTGGGGATAAATCCGGTTACGTCAGATGCCAGCAAATTGGCTGGCCGACCGGCCGGTAGTAGTGTTCGCCGGCGCAGGCCCGGCACAGTGTTTCATCGCCAACCCGCACCTCGCGCTCGTTGATGATTTCTTCGCCGCAGCGGGCGCAGTTGACGCGGTAGCCGTCGCGGCTCAGAATTTCGGCCAACGACAGCTCCAGCCGGACTTCCTGCAACGTTAAAAGCTCGGCGGTGGGGATGCGCTGGTAGGCCAGCAGGTAAGATTCCCACCGGCTGGCGGCATGGGGCGCGTACAGTTTGGCCAGTTGCCGGGAGTTGGCGCTGGGCACTACCCGCACGGCCCGGCCGGTAGCGGTATCGATGAGGGTGGCGGCTACTTTGCCAAAATCGAAAACGCGCATGGTGCGCCGGCCAACCCAGCAGCCGGTGGCTACGGCAATGCCGTCGGCGCCGCAGCCATCGGTTTCAACAATGGTCAACAGCCGCTTGCCGGCCTGCGGCACGTCGAGGCCCAGCCAGTCGCCGCCGGCCAGTCCCATGCGCACGCCCAATACCTGGCGCGGGCAAAGGTGCTGGTGCAGCCTGGCCGATGTTTGGAGCAGTTCTTCAAAAGTTGGCATATGCGCCTCCTTTCTGTGTGACCAGTTTACCGCAAAGAGCGCAGTGTGCGCAAAGAAATTAACTTTCTTTAGCGCACCTGCGCTCTTTTTACTTGTTTGGGACAGACAAGATCAGTACAGCCCGCCCAGATTGGCGGCGCTGGAAACCGTGAGCGAGAAGAAGATGATTCGCCCGGCAAACTCGCCGATGAGCAGCAGCGCCGGCAGCCAAACCGGGATGCGCTTTTGCCAGGCCAGCACAGCCAGCGGCAGGGCCAGCCCAACCACAATTCGCGTCCAGTACAGCGGCGAAGCGAGGTGCAGTTGGCCCGTCAGTTGCATCACTTTGCCGCCCGACAGCCACATCCCCGGCACCACCAGATAGACCACCAACGCGGTAACCAGGCCGATAGCCAGCACGATGACCAGCGCCTGCTGCCGGTCGGCCGGCACAAAGTAGCTGGCCAGCGCCGCGCCCAAAATGAGCGCCGTCAGCCCAAAGAAAACCAGCGGCAGGTAGTTATCGATGGCGGGCATACTCGGCGGGGCATATGTCATCGACATGGCGACCAGCGCCAGCAGCCCGGCTGTCGCCGTGGCCGTGATGAGCCACTTGCCGGCGGCATTTTTGACCAGCCCCACCAGCGTGACCAGCACCAGCGCGCCAAAAATACCCACCAACAAAATCTCGCGGCTGAGCCAGGCCGTGCCCAGATTGGTCATCATCCGCACCGCGCCGAGGGGGTGGCCCAGGTGAAAGAACGAGGCCAGCACGCCCACGCCGAGCAGCGCCAGCGCGGCAATCCACTCAAAGCGCAGTTTGCTTTCGGTTGGCCCGCCGGCCACCGCCCACTGCTGGACGGCGCTGATCAACACCAGCCCGATGGCCATTTGGGTGAACACGGTAAACAAAACCAGAGGTAATTCCTGGATACCCATTAGACATTCCTCCTGACAACTTTTGGCTGCTTCGGCAGCTTAAATCGAATTGATGGGTTGATGTCTGGCCGCTGCGGAAAGCCCGGCGGAAACTGTACGGCATCGGGGTCGTCAAACGTAGCCAGATCGATGAGCTGCAGCGCGCCGGTGGGGCAGCTCTGCACGCAGGCCGGCTGCAACCCCGCATCGAGACGCTGGTAGCACAGGCTGCATTTTTCGGCCTTTTTGGTAGCCTCGTTGTAACGCGGCGCGCCAAACGGGCACGAGCGCACGCAGTTGCCGCAGCCAATGCAGGCGTCCACATTGTGCACCACAATGCCGTCGTCCCGCTTGGTGAAAGCGCCCACCGGGCAATCTTCAAGGCAGCAGGGGTGTTCGCAGTGGTTGCAGGCCAGCGAGTAAAAGGCCCGTTCGCGGTGGGGATAGAATTCTTCTGACAGCGGGTAGATTTGCCGCCAGACTACGCCCGGCTCCTGGTGATATTGATTTTTGCAGGCCATGCCGCAGGTGGCACAGCCGATACACAAACTCGCATCGACAAAAAATCCAAGTTGCGTTGCCATGTCGTCCTCCTAAACTTTCTCGATGTCGGCGAACTGGTCGTGCAGGGCCACACCCGGCGAACCGGTTTTGTACTTGCCCATATCCGACGACGTATCATCGACCAGATTATTCACGTTGAATTTGTTGTTTTTGCCAAACCAGTTTTCGTACACCAGCAGCGAGTCGGCCGGCACGTTATTGGTCAGTTTAACTTTGATGGTCAGTTCGCCAACCTGGTTGAACAACCGCACTGTGTCGCCCTCGCCCACGCCTTTTTGCTGGGCCAGTTTGGGGTTAACATACAGGAAAGGCTCCGGGTTGTAATCGTGCATCCAGTCGATGTTCTGGAACTGGGAGTGAATTGAGTATTTATCGTGCGGCGTGAGCAGCCGGTAGGGCGCGTAGGCGTCGCGGCCCGGCTTGAATTTGGGGATGTCAAAGTGGCCGTGCTCGGCCGCCAGCTCCGATTTGAACTCGTATTTTTGGGAGGGAGTGGCAAACGCGCCATCGGCCCACGGGGTCAGCCCGGCGTTGGCCTTGCGCGGCCCGTCGCGCAGCTCTTCCCACGATTTAATGCCGAACAGGGCGTAAATGCCGTCGTTAAATTCCTTTTCCATCCACTCTTTGGTGTCGATGTTTTCCGGGAAGGTGCAGGAGCCGGGCTGTTTGCTGTTCAGTTTGGCCGACAGCGCCGAGGCAATCTCGATGTCTGATTTGGCCTCAAACAGCGGTTTGATGGCCTGTTCGTTGATGCCCAGCCAGTAGTGCCAGTAACTCACGTTGACAGTCCAGTCTTCAAACAGGGTGGTGGTGGGCAAAATGATGTCGGCCAGTTCGGCGGTTTGGGTAAAGAACTGATCGACCACGACCACCATTTCCAGCTTCTCGAAAGCCTTTTCAATTTTGTTGCGGTCAAAATCCTGGCTGAGCACATTTTTATTGGCCGCCCACAACAGCCGGATGGGTGGGTCGTTGGTATCCAGAATCACCTGCCCAATTTTGTTGATGTTGACGGCGCGGTCGGTATAAGCGGCTTTGGTTGCGCCCTGGCCGGTATCGAATTCACCCTTTGGCCCGGCATCGCCCACAAAGCCCAGCGAGCCTTCCGGCGGCGATTGGACCATCGCGTGGTAATTGAAGCCCCAGGTATACAGGTGGCCGTAGCGCGCACCGCCGCCGACTTTGCCCACGTTGCCGGTCATCGCTACCAGCGCGTCGATGGCCCGCACGTTGTTGCCGCCATTGATGTGGCGCTGCATGCCGTAGCCAATCCAGATGGTGGCCGGGTCGGCGGCGGCAAATTCGGCCATCACCCGGGTAAACACCTCTACCGGGATGCCGCTTTGCTCGGCGGCCCAGTCCAGCGTTACATTTTCTTTGATGTAGGCTTCGTACTCGGCAAAACCAACGCTATTGTTTTTGATCCAGTCACGGTCAACCAGATTATTGTCCAGCAGGTAGCGAGCCATGCCCAGCGCCAGCGCGCCATCGCTGCTGGGTTTGATTTCCCAGTATTCGTCGGCTTTGGCCGCGGTTTGGGTAAAGACCGGGTCGATGACCACCACTTTGGCCCCGCGTCGCTGCGCCTCGGTTACAAATTTCATCGAGTGGACCGAACAGTGGGCCGGGTTAGCGCCCCAAATGATGATGTATTTACTGTTGACCATATCTTCGGGGTCGTTGCACCACATGCTGCCCGTATCGTAATTCTGGGCGTCGATGCCGGCCGGCCAGCAGGGCGTGCCCACAAACCGGGTGGTGTAGCCCAGCGACGACATCATCCCTTCGACGCCGTAGTGGGTAATGCCAAAGTTACCGGAGTATTTGGTCAGCGCCATGCCCAACAGCGAACCATCTTTTTCTTTGATTTCCAGTATTTTGTCGCTGATGATGTCCAGCGCCTCGTCCCAACTGATCCGCTCCCAGTTGCCGGAGCCGCGGCCTACCTGGCGCATGGGGTATTTTACGCGGTCCGGGCTGTACACCCGGCGGGGGTAGGCGTAGCCTTTCACGCACAGGCCGCCAGCCGTAAACGTTGACTCCGGCGCGCCTTCAATAAATTGGAGCACGCCGTCTTTAACGTAGCTCACAATGCTGCACGTATCGTAGCAGTTGCGCGGGCAGGCGTTGCGGAAGGTCTGGTAGGCATCCTTCCCCTGAAAAACGGTTGGTCCAAAAATTTCTTCGGCGATGGAGCTGCGCGGCACCAGCATCCCGCCGGGCAGGGCCGCCAGCGCCCCGGCCGCCAGCAGTGCTTTCAAGAAGCTGCGGCGGGTAAAGGGGCAGGACAGCGCCTGCTCAACCTGATTGGATGTCCACTGCTTGGTGTGGTCCTTCATACTTTTTCCTCCTGATATTGCTCAATAAGTGAGGCCTGTGACAGACGGTTGATTGATAACTCGTGGGTGAGCCAGTTGGTGAGGCAATCAACCACAAAATTGATGGCTGCCGGAACAGCCGCGGCTGTTTTTACGCGCCGGGCAAATCGGGGCAACCAGATGTTCAGATGCCGGGTAAGAAAGTAGTTCAGCAGGGCGTGAAGTTCATGGGACTGAACTTGCTGGGCGGCGACACTCAACTGGCGGTAGGCGTCCAGTTCAAAGCCAATGTGGTCTTCGGGGATAACATTTTTCCAGGGGGATTCCAGCCCAACCAGTTGGTAAATCTGGCGGACATGCAGTGTACTCTGGCCCATCAACTGCGGCTCCGGCTCCAGATACACCGAGGCGAACGGCGGCGCGAGCGGCGCTTTGGGGCCAACAAACAAACGGTTGAAGCCAAACTCAACCGCCTGCCAATCGGTGACGGCTGGCGCCGGTTGGCTCACCCAATCGGCCAGGTAAGTGTAAGCGGCAGCCAGTTCGGCGGCGTTGCGGGCCAAAAAAAAATCGCGCATTGCCTTGAGTTGGGCAATGGTTTGAGGATCGGTCATTGAATACCTCGCTTCGTGATGGCTGGCGCGTCGGTTTGCGCCGGTATGCTAATTTTTAGCTCTATGTGAATTCTATCACGAAGCGCGGGGGTAAATCATCAGTACAGCGCGGAAGCCATCTCATCAAAATGATGATTTTACGGGGTAAAATCCGTTAAATTGATGAGGAGCTATTCGTCAAGCGAGGCAATGCCTTCACGCAGGGCGTACAGCACCGCCTGCGCCCGGTTGCTGAGGTTGAGTTTGGTGAGGATGTTGGTGACGTGGCTGCGCACCGTGGGCAAGCTGATGACCAGTCGCTCGGCGATGTCGTGGTTGTCCAGCCCGCGGGCGATCAGTTTAAGCACTTCCAGCTCGCGGTCGGTCAGCGGCGAGCTGGTTTCAACAGCCTGCTGCTGGTGCAGCATTTTACGGGCAATGGCCGGGTGCAGTGCCAGTTGGCCGTGGTACACGTCGCGGATAGCGCGGATCAATTCCTGCGGCGAGGAATCTTTGAGCAGGCAGCCCAGCGCGCCGGCATCGAGCGCGGCAAAAATCTTGCGGTCCTCGGTAAAACTGGTCAAAATTAAAATCCTGGCTTCGGGGTTGGCCTGCCTGATCTCTTTGATGGCCTCCAGTCCGTTTTTACGCGGCATTTCCAAATCCATCAAAATTACGTCGGGCTGAAGCTGCGCGGCCTGGAGCACGGCCTCAAAGCCGTCTTCAACTTCGCCGGCCACCTCAAAGCCCGGTTTAAACGAGAGCAGGCCGCGCAACCCCTCGCGTACTACCGGATGGTCATCGGCAATGAGCACCCGAATATTGGCCGCGCCGGTCACGCCGAAACCTCCGCCACGGCAATGGCTGGCTGCCACTGACGGGCCGGCTGCTGGCCAGCCGGGGTAATTTTTACGCGCACAATGGTTCCGTGGCCGGGCATCGAGTCCAGTTCGAGCGTGCCGCCCAGCCGTTCGGCGCGGGTGCGCATACTGGCCAGCCCCAGCCGGCCCGCCTCGCCGGCCGCGGCCGGATAAAAGCCGGCCCCGTCATCGGCAACTTCCAGCAGCACGGTGTGGTCATCGGCCTGCACCCGCACCCGCACAGTTTTGGCTTCGGCGTGTTTGAGGGCGTTGTTGAGCGCTTCCTGAGCAATGCGATACAGGCACTCTTCAACATGAGAAGGCAGGTTTACCGTCACGTTGGCCTGCAAATGGGCGTCAACCCCCACCCGCTGTTCCACGGCGGCCAGCCGGCTTTTGAGCGCGCCCACCAGCCCATCCTGCTCCAGCGCCGACGGGCGCAGCTCGTACAGCAGCAGCCGCATTTCGCGCAGCGCCTGCTGCGCAATTTCGCCGATGCGCGCCATCCGTTCCTGGGCCGGTTCAATTTCGCCGGCCTCCAGCAGCCCGCCGCCCCACTCGGCAAACAGGCTCAGGCTGTACAGCGATTGGGTCACAGAGTCGTGCAGTTCGCGGGCCAGTCGTTCCCGTTCCTCCATAATGGCGGCTCGTTTGCTCTCGGTCAGATCGTTGAGCAGCACCACCACGCCGCTGAATTTCTCGCTGATATCGAGCATTCGCTCCAGTTTCACATCAAAATAGCGCAGCCCTTTGGCCGTATTCAACGTTTTTTCAAAGTTGAGGGTAGCTGTTTTGCCTGTGGAAAATGCCGCCAGCTCGTCGGCCAGCCAGGGCAGCGACGGGGTAGTGTACTGCGGGTCGTAATATATATCGCCGGGTACGGCCGCGCCGATAAGCAATTTGGCCGCGGCGTGATTCATATTGGTCACCCGGTTCTGGCTGTCGAGCAAAATCACCGGGTCGTGCAGGCTTTCAAAAATGGTCAGATATTTGTTTTTCTCGTTGGCCAGTAGCCGGTTGCTGGTTTGGAGTTCGCGCAGCCGCTCGTTGTTGGTGGAAACGGACCATTCGGTGCACAGCCCCAACTCGATGCGGTCAAAACAGCGCTCCACAAAATGACGGTATTCCTCTCCGGCCGCCGGGTCAAAATCGGCCTGCAAAATCAGGTCGATGTAGCACTGGCGGTAATATTTGAACAGGCTCAAAAACATCCCCAGCGTGAGGCCGCGGGAGCGGTGTTTTTGCGCCTCTTCAATGCCAAACGAGGCAATCGGATCGAGCGTGTAATCTTCGTCCGGGCTGAGTTCCAGCCCGGTGGGATAGGTTTCTGCGGCGGTCAAAATTGTTTGAGAAAGATTGTCGATGGAAATGCGCCACGCTTCGGCCAGAGTCGAGGTGTATTTTACGAAATTTCGCGCCTTGGCGTACCCCAAAATCCGGTGCATTAGCCAATCTTCATTGTTTACAATAAGTTGCCGCAACTGTTCCATGTCCACCTGCCGTTTCGCCAGATAATTGTTTGGCGTGATACATTCTAATTGAGAGCCAGCTTCTAATCAAAAGCCACCTGTTGTATAATAGCTCAAGTTGCGATTGCTCGCACACATTTACCTCTCAGTTTTTATACAACGGTCAGGAGGGTGGAAATTGGAAACCGTATTGGAGTGGAGCCGAACAGTTTTGGAAACAACCCCGGCGCGCTGGCTGGAGTTGACTGAAAAATTACCCGCCAAACTGCTGACCCGGCCACCGGCAGCCGGCGAATGGTCGGCGGTGGGCTGTTTGCAGCATTTGGTGGATACCGAGCGGGGAGTTTTTCCGGTGCGGGTCAACGCGATTCTGGCCGGGCAGGATTTTCCCGCCTTTAACCCGGACAGCGAGGGCACCCAACCGGCCGCCGATCAATCCCCGGCGGCGCTGGCCCGCGAGTTTGCCCGGCTGCGGCGCGAAGGGCTGACGGCGCTGGCTCAGGTTACCGCGGCAGATTTGGACCGGCAGGCGCGTCACAGCGAGCTGGGGCTGGTGACCATGCGCCAACTGATTTACGAATGGGCCGGCCACGATCTGATGCACACCGTCCAGGCCGAGCGGGCGCTGATGCAGCCGTTTATCGATGGCTGCGGCCCGTGGCGCATCTACTTCAGCGATCACATCGCGCGGCTGGGCGACTGAACCACTATGCAGCAGCCATCGCCCTTTCCCTGGCCCACCGAAAAAATTGCGCGGTACACCGCCTACCGGGTTGACCAGCCGCTGGCCATCGACGGCCGGTTAGATGAGGCCGGTTGGCAGCACGCGCCGCGCTCGCCCCGTTTTGTCGATTTGATCAGCGGGCAGCCCGCCATCCACGATACCCGGGCCGCGGTGCTGTGGGATGACGAGTACCTGTACATTGGTTTTTGGGTGGAAGAGCCGCTGGTGACCGCTTACCTCACCGAGCGCGACTCGCTGATTTACACCGAAAATGATGTGGAGGTGTTCATTGCCGGGGCGGACACCTACTACGAGTTTGAGATCAACGCCCGCGGCGCCATTTACGAGGTCTTTTTTATCTGGCAGGAGGCCTACGAACGGGACGGCTACAGCCAGCTCCCCGAATTTCGGCGGGGCAATCCGGGGGCGCAGCCATTTAACGGAGTGGGCTTCACCAGCCACCCGCGTGGGCCGCGGTTCGGTTTTTGGCAGTGGGATTTTCCGGGCTTAAAAAGCGCCGTTCACGTGGACGGCACGCTTAACAAAAACGATGACCGGGACCGCGGCTGGACGGTGGAACTGGCCTTCCCGTGGGCCGGGATGACCTGGCTGGCCCACGCCGACGGGCGCTCGCTGCCACCGCGCGCGGGCGACACCTGGCGCATCAGTTTTTCACGCTTCAACGCCTACAAAGAAGCGCCACCGGCCAACGATTCCGGCGGCTGGGCCTGGAGCGCGCACGGCGTTTGGGATTCGCACATCCCCGAGCTTTTTCCGATCATTGAATTTTCAAACCAGGTGGTGACCGGCGTTTATCCCGACGCCCACACATCGAACAGGTAACGCTCCCCAATAACCATTTTCACCTGTCCCACGAAATCGGCCCAATTTTCATTGTTGTTGCTGTGCCGTCGGCGACGGGGTTGACTTGACTGAGAATGCCCCGGCCCTGAAAATAAAATTTATTGAGCGTTTCCAGCCGGCTGAGCGACTGCCAGCGCGGCGGCGGGTTGTCCCAGCGTTCGCGGAAGCGCCGGGTAAAATTGAACAGCGGCCCCAACTGTTGCCACACGGTGTCGGCGTACAGCGCCAGTCGTTCGGCGCGATAATCGCCGCCGCGGCAGATTTGGCCGAGCACTTCGCCGGCAATCTGGCCGGACAGCATCGCCGCGTCGATGCCGTGGCCGCGCAATGGGTCGATGAGTCCGGCGGCGTCGCCGGCCAGAATAAAGCCATCGCCGTGGAGCGGGCGTTGAATACTGGCCAGCGGCAAATTCCAGCCTCGAATGGGGCCAAGCGGCTCGGCGCGGGCAAAGCGGCTCCGCAGCGACGGTGATTGCAGTAGCCGCCGGTGCAGTTCGGCCAGCGGGATTCGCTCGGTGTGGGCGGCGGGGAACTGGCCCAGCCCGACATTAACCACCGCGTCATCCACCGGGAAAATCCACAAATAGCCCGGCCAGATGTCGTCAAAATAGTGAACTTCGTACTCGCCGGGGGTGAACGGCACGCCGCGATAGTAGCAGCGTGTGGCCACAGCCCAGTGAGCGCGCTCGTAGTGATACAGGCCCACCCGCCGCGCCACAATCGAGCTGAAGCCATCGGCCCCGGCCACAACTTTGGCCGTGATTTTCTGCGCCGGGCCGGCCACCACGCCGCAAACCTGGCCGGTGTCGTCATGCAGCAAGTCGGTTACCGGGCAGCCCTCGCGAGTCTCAACCACGGCTTTGGCCGCCTGAAACAACACGTTGTCAAAATGAACCCGCCGGACAATGAGTTCCGGCTCGTCAAACTGCACCCGCAGCCGCTCGGTGGGAGTTTCCACCACCTCGGCGGTGACCGGCGCGTGCGACACCTGCCGTACCGCATCGAGCAGATTATACGTTTGCAGCAGCGGCCGGCTGCGGGGCGGGATGGCATCGCCGCAGACTTTGTCGCGGGGGAAGCGGGCTTTATCGAGCAGCAGCGCCCGTAAATTTTGCCGCGCCGCCGACAGGGCCATAATCGCCCCGGCCGGCCCGCCGCCAACGATAATCAGATCGTAATCGTAGTGCATCGCACCTCTTTTAAACAATTTAGGGCTGTTGACATTTGCTCAAAATGTCATTCCCCGAGAAGCACAGCGGCGAGGAATCTCTAAAAACGATGCCTCATTTAGTCTGGAATTGGAGATTCTTCGCTCCCGTTGGTCACTCAGAATGACATAACGTGAAATACCAAACGCCCTAATCCGGCAGCCAGGCCAGCACGCGGAAGCCTTCTTTGGTGCTGATGACGTGC
>CAYOXS010000101.1:0-4669 GCA_964407935.1 uncultured Caldilineaceae bacterium | reverse complement strand
CTAATCCGGCAGCCAGGCCAGCACGCGGAAGCCTTCTTTGGTGCTGATGACGTGCTCCACCGGCTGCAAACGGGGGTTGATGACCAGCAGCCGGTACTGCGAATAACTCTGCCCCTGATCATCGACAAAGGCCACGGCCTCTTCGTTGGGCGAAAACACCGGCACGCTGCGCAGTTTGCCGGGCAGCGGTTTGTACCAGATGGTCGCTTCGCCTTTGGCCACGTCGTAATAAATCAGCTTGCCTTCCTGAAAAAAAACCAGCGCCTGGCTATCGAAGCGCCAGGTTGGGATGAAATTCAGTCCACCCTGCTGGTGATTGATGTCTACGTTATAAATCAGGCTGCGCTGTTCCTGCGCCTGCGACTCAAGCCAGACCCCCAAATGGGTGCAATCGTCGCTGCTGCAATCTTCAAGGGTGAAAGGCTGGTAGTAGATGGTGTAGCGGCCATCCGGCGACAGGTTGGCCAACTGCGCGCCGGCGGGCATGTGGTAGGCCGGCGAATGGTCGTCGGCGCGCAAAAAGAAACGCTGCGGCCGGCTGTAAAGCAGCATGTTGTCCGGCGACCAGCGCAGCTCAAACAGCGGCTCCGTGGTAACGAGCCACTGGCGCACCTTGCCGGAGGCCGGCTGGTAGGCAATCAGCATGGCCGGGGCATTCACCCCCGCGTCGGGATCGGGCAGTTTTTTGTAGCCAATTTCGCATCCCGCCGACTCAAGCCCGCCGGCGCAAGCCGGATGCCAGGCCACAGCCACATCGGGGTCAACGCCATCGGCTTTAAGGCTGAGGCTGCCATCGGCGGCGTTGATTACACGTAGTTCGGTCAAGTCGGCGGCATCGTGCCAAACGCTGTAAGCCAGGTGCAGCCCGTCCGGCGACCAACTGACCACGCCGTTTTCCCAGTGGTAGCCCTCGCCCACGGGCAGCGCCAGTTCGCCGGCGCCGCCGGCCTCAACACGGTACAACCTGTCGCTGACCAGCACCCAGCAGGGCGCGCGCGACGCCTGCCCCAAACAGCCCGGCGACGGCGTGAGCGGCTCGCCGGGATTGGCCGGGGCCACCCGCTCCAGCGTCAGGGTGTCGATATCCATCACGTACACCCGGTTGTTGGTCCAGACCAGCAGCGAGCCGGTGCGGGCGGCGGCCGGCTGATAAAAAACTGTAACCAGCACCACTCCCAAAATGGCGCTGGCCCACAGAATAAAATTTTTCCACTGCGCGTTCATTTATTTTAAAACCGTTTCCAAAAATTCGCGGGCGGATTCTGACAGGGCGATTTCTTCAAACTTGTGGCGCTGCCGTAGTTTGGTTTGATTTTCAACCAGCCAGGCGTACAAATCGGACTCGGAGCGGCCGGGGAAATGTTTGATCACCTCAGACTGGCGAACGGCTTCGATGATCGGCATGTAAACTTTGTCGTACCAATCGGCGGCGGCTTCTTCAATTGAGACATCCGGCATGCCGGCCTGCCCCAACAAAAAGCGGTGCAGATGGATGTGTTTGAGCAGCCGTTGATACCAACCCAACTCGGTAAATTCGATGCTGGTGCGGGACTCCGGCCGCATTTTGTGCAGTTGGGTTCGTTCCAAAAAATAGGCGGCTTCCTGCTTGATGAGCAGGTCGGAGCGGCCGGCGTCCGGCCCCAGCGAAATCGAAGTCGGCAGTTCGGTAACGTAAGCCTGAATGGTCTCCCAGCCCAACTCGCGGGCTACCGACACCCGGTGGTTGCCGTCTTTCACAAAATAGGCCTGGTCAACTTTATACACGTCAATCGGCGGGAAGCCTTTGCCGGTTACGGCCCGGGTGTAAATATTGCGCCAGCGTTCTTTGTCGCGTTTGTCACGGGTGCGCGGCAAAAATTGACGGGTGAAATCATCATAACGGCCGGTGCTGCCCACAATATTTTTGAGCGGCACATCGTGCAGGCCGCGATAGATGGACTGGGTGAGCCGCAGTTTATCGGCCACCTCGTCAAATGAGAGCAAGTGCACATTGTGGCCGGTAAACAACCCCAGCATCACCTCCAAAAAGGCGCGTTTTCTGGCGCTGCCAAATTCGGCCTCGCTCTTGATGTACGCCATCGACTCAAGGTCCACAACAAAACTCCCGTAAAAATTTGCGAATTGCGAATGTAGGGGCGCTTCGCGAAGCGCCCCTACTCAATCTTAATTTTTCAGCGCAGCCAGGCCGTCACGCTGCAAGCGTGACCTACTTCTGTTTATCCCGCAAAATTTGCAGTTTGTCGCCCTTTTTCTGGACTTTCATCACCGTACCGGGCGGCGGGTTTTCTTTGAGCATGTACTCGGCCAGCGCCTCACGGATGTGGCGCTGAATCAACCGGCGCAACGGCCGAGCGCCCCATTCGGGGTGGTCGTTTTGGGCCAGCAGCCAGTCTTTGGCCGTGACCAGCACTTCCAGCGACAATCCCTGCCCGGCCAGCATCGCCGTTTCTTTTTTGAGCAGCAAATCCAGAATCCGGCGCAGGTGGTCGGCGTTGAGCGGGTGAAAATAGATGATATCGTCAAGCCGGTTGAGAAATTCCGGCCGAAAATGGGCTTTCAGTTCCGCTTCGGCGCGACGGCAGGCCACGCCCCAGTTAAAATAGGGTTCGAGCGCCTCGTATTTGGCCGGGTTGTATTTTTGGGCCAGTTCCAGCAGCAGATCAAACTGCGATTTCTGTTCGGCGGCTGCCAGCAGCTTGTCGATGATGCCGGCTTTGGTCACTTCGACGCCGGCAAAATCATCGGTGCTGAGGGCAAACGTCGGTTCGGCCCCAAACAGCGAGACCAGTTCATCCTCGCTAAACCCGTCATCGAGCAGCCGCCGGATGTTGTCCACATGATAAGCCGGGTGGCCGCCCTCGTCATCCAGATTGGCCGGGATAGCCTCGCCCAGCCGCACATCGGCCAGGTGTTGCCCGCCAATGTTGCTGGTCATCAAAATCACGCACTCGCTAAAGCTGACGGTTTCACCCTGACCGCTGGTCAGCCGGCCTTCGTCCATCACTTGCAGCAGCGTGTCAAAAACCTTGGTGTTGGCTTTTTCCACCTCGTCAAACAATACCACGCTGTACGGCTGGCGTTTAACCGCGTCGGTGAGCTGGCCGCCCTGTTCGTGGCCCACGTAGCCCGGCGGCGAGCCGATGAGCCGGTTCACCGATGAGGCGTCCATATATTCGCTCATATCCAGGGTGATGAGCGCCCGCTCGGTGCCAAACATAAATTCGGCCAGCGCCTTGGCCAGCTCGCTTTTGCCCACGCCGGTTGGCCCTAAAAACAGAAACGAACCGATGGGCCGGCGCGGGTCTTTAAGGCCAACGCGAGCCATTTTAACGGCCCGGCTGATGGCCATCACTGCCGCTTCCTGGCCAATGATGCGCTCCTGCAAATGGGTGACCATATTCATGTAGCGGTTGCGCTCGTCTGCGCCCATGCTGTTGACCGGAATGCCGGTGAGCAGGCTGGCAGTGATCATCACATCGTCCGGGTCAAGCTGGTTATCGGCGCTGGAATCATCATCTTTGCGGCCGCGGCGGCTGGTTTTTACGTTGGCGCAGGCCCGGTGCAGCAAATCGATGGCCGCGCCGGGTAGCGGTTTAACGGTGTAATAGCGGCCGGCCAGCCGGGCCGCTTCGGTTAAACTGGCATCGACAATTTTCAGATCGTAGTCAAACTCAAATTTTTGTTTGACGGCGGCCAGAATCTCGCCGGTTTCATCGACGGTGGCCGGCGGCACGCGCAAAATCTGGGTGTGCTCGGTGATAACCCGCACATCCTGCAACTTTTTGCTGTAGGCCTCTTCCGTGGCCGTGCCAATGATGACCACGTCATCGCTGAGAAAGGCTTTTTGCAGGGCGTTACCGGCCTCTTCCCGAAAGTCGGCGCGGATGCCGCCAAAAAAGCGGGCCACATCCGGCACAAACAAAATGCCGCCCATCGCCTTGCGAATGGCCTCCTCAACCGCGGCCACGGCGTCATCGAGCAGGCGGCGCTCATCCAGTTCAACCACCGAGCGCAACCCCAGCGGCCCCTGCTCTTTGACAATCAGCTCGCCCACGCCCAGCACCAGCGAGCGTTTGCCTACGCCGGTGGCGCCCACCAGAATTACGTTGCGGGCGCTTTTCATCGACAGCAGGTTGACCAGTCTGGCCTCAAGTTGGGCGCGGTGGAAAATAGGCGTGTAGGGCAGCGTTTTGGCTTTGGGCAGCACGGGCGGCGCGGCGCTGGTTACCGGCCCACCGGCCGCGGCAATGAGCACCGCCTGCTGCGAAATATTGCGCCGGCTGAGCTGCCAGTGTGTGCCAATTTGCATGGTGGCCATCACCCCCAGCGCGTGCGCCGAACTGCACCGCCCGGCAGACTGCGACTCGGCCAGAGTGAGGCCATCGTCAAGCACAATCAGCACCTCGCTGCCCAACGGCAGGCGGCCCTTCTTTTCGGTGACAAAATCAAACTGCTCGTCGCGCGGCGGGCGGCGGTCAGAGGCGGCGCGCTCTACATCCTGCACAAACACATCCCAGTTAAAGCCATTTTGCTGGCTCAACTGGCGCAGCAGCCGGCAGGCGTCGGTATCCGGGGTGAGGACAAAAGCCAGCAGCAGCATTTCTGCGGTGAGCACCGTTTGTTTTTTGTGCTGCATCAGGGCGGCAGCCTGGTTTAAGGCCAGCGCCAG
>CAYOXS010000100.1:10116-17382 GCA_964407935.1 uncultured Caldilineaceae bacterium | reverse complement strand
TGGATAGACCCGGCATCCGTGCCGCCAATGCCGGGCCGTTTGAACTGGTACGGCAGTGTTTCCGCCCCGGCGGTGGCAATGAGCAGGTCAACCAGCCGCCGGTCGGCGATGAAGCGGTTGTCCATTACCGTGATGGCCGGGCCATCGCCCAACCGCGGCAGGCCCGCCTCGGCGTCCTCGTCCAGTTGGGGCAGGTCGTCGGCGGCCGTACTTTCCAGCACCAGCGCCACGTCCGGCTCGGCGGCAAAAGCGGCCACGCGCGCGCCGCGCAGGCCTACTTCTTCCTGCACGGTGAAGACGCCCACCATCTCAACGGGATAGTCGCCGCTGAGCAGCTCAATCAAAATGGCGCAGCCGGCCCGGTTATCAAAGGCTTTGCCTTTCACCCGGCCGCGGTCAGTCCGGCGGCGAGTCTGTCCGCCCAGGTAGCCAAATTTGGTGGCAAAAGTAGCGCTGTCGCCGGGCTGCACCCGCGCATTGGAACTGCTGCTGGCTCCAACATCAATGGTCATCCCGCTCAGGTCTTTGACCCGGCTGTATTCGTCACTTTTGAGCAGATGGATCGGTTTAACCCCGATGACGCCCGGCACACGCTCGCGGCCGACCACCACCGCTTTGCCCAGCAGCACTCGCGGGTCAAACCCGCCGATTGGCTCAAATTTGAGCAGGCCGTCGCTTTTGATGCGGGTAATCAAAAAGCCCACCTCGTCCATGTGGGCCGTAACCATTACCCGCAGCGGCCGGCCCGGCGCATCGAGGCGGCGGTTGCGGGTGACAAACAAATTGCCCATCGGGTCCACCCGCCACGCATCGGCAAAGGGTTTAACCGCGTCAATAATAATTTTGCGCACCTCGCCCTCGGCCCCCGATGGGCCAAAGGCGTTTGAGAGTTGTTCCAAATACATCAGGTTGTGGTATCCGTTTCAAATTTCAGGCGTAAACTGCCAATGCCGATGACGTCGCCCCCGGTGAGCGACGCCGGGCGGGACAGAGGCAGCTCGTTGAGCAGCGTCCCATTTTTGCTGCCCAAATCTTCCAGCCACCAGGTGCCGTTATCCTGTCGCAGCCGGGCATGCCGCCCGGACGCGCCGGCATCGGCCAGAACGATAGTATTTTCGGCGCTGCGCCCCAGCGAGGTGAGCGGCTGCAAGGGCAGGGTATCGCCGGCCGCCAGCGAGAGGTCATCCGCCGCCACCGCCACCACCCGCAGGCATGGCGATGTTTTGACGCCGGTCTGGCTGTCGGCGCGGCGCAAATCCTGCCAGATCATAAAAAAAGCCAGCCCCAAAAAAGCATACAACAACGCCGCGGCCGCCAGTCGCAGCCCCAGCAAAATCCACTCTAAACTCACAGAACCTCAACTGTTAGCCGGGTTTTGCCAAATTCAAGCTGATCGCCGCTGGTCAGACCGGGCGCATCTTCAGCGATGGGCTGGCCGTTGAGCCGGGTGAACGGCGCGGAAGCCAGCCGTTGCGTTTGCGCCGAGGGCGAATCGGCGGCCGGCCGAGGCGGGCACAGCACGTAGCGGCCCTCGCGCCAGCGAAGCTGGGCGTGATAGCGCGAAACTGTCGGCTCGGAGAGCACAATATCGTTATCCAGCGCCCGGCCAATATCAATAACCGGCTCACCGAGTTCAATCTGCCGATCTCCAATATGCAGTACCCAGTGTTTGGCCGCCGGGTTATCCACCCCCAACCGCAGCACCTCGCGGGTATCCGCGGTTGAGGCGGCGTCGCCGGGCGCGGCCGGCTGGGAATCGGCTTGAAAAAATCGGTTGAAAGTGCCCTCGACCAGGCGTTGGGCCAGTTCTTCCAGGCGATCTAGTTGGCTCATAGGCAGAATTATAGCCTAAGCCGGTCGAAATAGGAAAGATGGAAAGGCGAGCGATACGGGACGCCCGGCAAGGCAAACACATCTAAACTTTTGAGAGTGGATTTTACCGGTTTGTTCTCCCCTCCCCCAAATTTGGGGAGGGGGGATGAGGGGCAGAAAATACGGAGAAAGAAAATTGGAGAATATCGCCATCAGCTTCGCCGATAGATTCATTTGTGCTATACTACCCGCCACACGGGCGTCCGACAGTTCCAACCGGAACGACGACGAACATACAAATTGGGCAGGGGCGCTTCGCGAAGCGCCCCTACATCTCGCAGACTCGTAGTCGGGTTGCAAACCTGGCCCACGATTTCTGCCTCTAATTCCTAATTCCTGACCCCTGATTCCTTTTTTCACAGGAGCAAGGCATGACCAACTTTCAACTCACCGTGATTGGCGGCGGGCTGGCCGGCAGCGAAGCCGCCTGGCAGGCTGCCCAACGGGGGATAACTGTCTCTCTATACGAAATGCGCCCCCGGCGCGAAACCCCGGCCCACGTCAGCGACCGGCTGGCCGAGCTGGTGTGCAGCAATTCGCTGGGCAGCGATCTGCCGGACCGCGCGCCCGGCCTGCTCAAAGCCGAAATCCGCCGCTTCAACTCGCTGATTATGCAGGCTGCCGAAGTGGCGGCAGTGCCGGCGGGTGGGGCGCTGGCGGTGGACCGCGACCGCTTTGCCGCCGAAGTCACCCGCCGCATCGAGGTTCACCCGCTGATCACGCTCATTCGCCAGGAAGTGACCGACCTCCCGGCCACGCCGACGATTGTGGCCACCGGCCCGCTCACCTCCGATGCGCTGGCCCAAAAGCTCGCAGAACTGTCGGGCAGCGAATATTTGTATTTTTACGATGCCGTCTCGCCCATCGTCGAAGCGGAGTCGATTAATATGGACATCGCCTTCCGGGCCAGCCGCTACGACCGCGGCGAACAGGACGAAGGCGATTACATCAACTGTCCCTTTAGCGAAGAGGAATATACTGCGTTTGTGGCCGCTTTGCGCGGCGCGGAAAAAATCGAACTGAAACAGTTTGAGCAGGAAGACCCCTACTTTTTTGAAATGTGCCTGCCCGTTGAGGAGCTGGCCCGGCGCGGTGACCAGGCGTTGGCTTTTGGCCCCATGCGCCCCGTCGGCCTGACCGACCCACGCACCGGGCGGCGGCCGCACGCCATTTTGCAGCTCCGGCAGGATAATTTGGCCGGCACGCTCTACAACCTGGTCGGTTTTCAAACCAATCTGAAGTGGAGCGAACAGAAACGGGTTTTTCAGATGATTCCCGGTCTGGAAAACGCCAATTTTATGCGCTACGGCATGATGCATCGCAACACCTATCTCAATTCGCCGCTGCTGCTGCGGCCCACCATGCAGTGGCACGCCCGCGACGACCTGTTTTTTGCCGGCCAGATTACCGGCGTTGAAGGTTACGTGGGCAATGCCGCCACCGGCCTGCTGGCCGGCCTCAATGCGGCCCGGCTGCTGCGCGGCCAGCCGCTCGTAACCCTGCCGCCCACAACAATGCTCGGCGCGCTGTGCCACTACGTTACCCACGCCGACCCCAAGGATTTTCAGCCAATGAAAGCCAACTTTGGGTTAATGCCACCTCTGCCCAAAAAAATCCGCAACAAAAAAGCGCGCTATGAGGCCTACGCCGCCCGCGCGCTGGTTGATCTGGACGCGATGATTGCGGCGGAACAACTGGTTGAAGTTGCGGCCTCAAACACCATCGCCTAAAATTAGGGATACAACTCATCGGCCTGGCCGGCAAGGCAAGCAATGCAAAGCAAACGATTAGCTCAGTGGCTGCAAGACCACACCGAAACGCTGGGCGCCGCCCCTAACAAGCAGGACAGCGCCTTTCACACCGCGCTGTACGAAGGCATCATCGATGTGGCCCTCAGCGGTGATACCCGCATGCTCGACAGCGTGGTGGAAAGCGCCGCCGCTCACGCGGTAGCCGTTGAGCGCGAACTGACCGATTTGCTGGACATGCATCAGGCCGTGCGCCAGCGCATTTGGGACCGCATCGGCGAGGAGATTGACCCGGAACCGGCGTTTATCATGCTTGCCGCGCTCGACAGCATTTTTAACCACGCCACGCGGGTAACGGTGGCGGCCTACACCACCAACAGCCGCCTGGCGCTGGCCGCCAAATCCGCCGAGTTGTCGCGGTTGTACGCCGAGGCCGAACAAAAAGTGATGCGCTACGCCACCGAAGTTTCGCGGGCCAACCGCGAACTGGCCCGGCTGGAAAAGGCCAAAACCGACTTCATCAGCATTGCCGCCCACGAACTCAAAACCCCGCTCACGCTGATTCAGGGCTACGTCAATATTCTGCACGATCTGGAAGAGGACGGCTCGCAGGGTAAAAACCTGACCGAAGGCATCGACCGCGGCGTGCAGCGCATGAACAGCATTCTGGACGACATGCTCGATCTGTCGGCGATGGACCTGGGCAAACTGCGGCTGGTGCTCCAGCCAGTCAATCTGGCCAAAATGATCCGGCTGATTATCGTCCAGTCCGAGGCGTCGTTGCAGGAGCGACAGCAAACCGTCACCGTTGATGGGCTGGAAGAGTTGCCCGAAATCAGCGCCGATGTCACCCGGCTGCACCAGGTATTTCGGCAGTTGGTCAGCAACGCCATCAAATACACGCCCAACGGCGGCCACATTACCGTTAGCGGCAGCGCGCCGCCCAACACCAACCAGGTGACGGTTCTGGTGAGCGATACCGGCGTCGGCATTGCCCCGGAAGATCAGGAAAAAATCTTTGAAAAGTTCTTCCGGGCCAGCGACTCGTCGCTGCATTCTACCGGCAAAACCAAATTTATGGGCGCCGGGCCAGGGCTGGGGCTGGCCATTGTCAAAGGGTTGGTCACGGCTCACGGCGGGCATGTGCTGGCCGAAAGCCCCGGCTTTGATATGAAAAATTGTCCCGGCAGCACCTTTGCTGTCCAGCTCCCGCTGACAGCCGCCCCGCCACCCGGCGTTGCTGTGCAGTGGATGGGGTCGAAAAAATTGATGGAGTCACAGAACTCGCCATGAAACCTGCCCAACGCGCCCAAAATTTGCCGCCGCTCTTTTTTGCCACGCTCAACAAACGCATCGCCGAGCTGCGCGCCGCCGGGGCCGATGTCATCAATCTGGATGCCGGCAGCCCGGATTTACCGCCCGACCCGCGCCTGATTGACACGCTCAAGCGCAACGCCGATGATCCCGCCAAACACAATTACGGCGGCTACGCCGGCCAGCCCCATTTGCGGCAGGCCATCATTGATTACTACGGCCGCCGTTTTGGCGTGGAACTGGACAACGCCGACCTGCTGCCGCTGATCGGCTCCAAAGAAGGCATTGTCAACATGCACCTGGCCTGGCTGGACCCCGGCGATCTGTCGCTCATCCCCGATCCGTGCTATCCGGCCTACCTGTTTGCGCCGATGCTGGCCGGCGGTCGCACCGAGCGCTTTTCGCTGCTGGCCGAACGTGGCTGGCTGCCCAACCTGGCCGACATCCCCACTGCAACCGCGTCCGAGGCCCGCATGTTATGGCTCAATTACCCCAACAACCCCACCGGCGGCACGGCGACTGTTGAATTCTTCGCCGAGGCGGTCGATTTTTGCCGCCAGTTTGATATTTTGCTCTGCCACGACGCCCCCTACGCCGACGTGACTTTTGACGGCCACATCGCGCCCAGCGTGCTGCAAGTACCGGGGGCCAAAGATGTGGCCATCGAGTTCAACTCGCTGTCAAAAACGTACAGTCTGGCCGGCTGGCGGCTGGGCATGGCCGTGGGCAATCCGGTGGCAGTGGAGGCGCTGGCCAAAGTGAAAACGCAAATCGACTCCGGCATTGCCAAGCCGGTGCAGGATATGGCCGCCGACGCGCTCACCGGCGACCAGAGCTGGCTGGAGCCGCGCAACGCCATTTACCGCGAGCGCCGCGATATGTGCCTGGACACCCTGCGGACAATGGGGCTGGAAACTACCCACCCCAAAGGCGGGCTGTACGTCTGGTTCCGCGTGCCGGCGGGCAATTCCTCGCTGGCGTACCACACGCTGGTGCTGGAACAGGCGCACGTGTCGATAACGCCCGGCCACGTGTACGGCCAAAACGGCGAGGGCTGGGCGCGCATTTCGCTGGTAGCGCCCACCGCCCGCCTGCAAGAGGCACTGGCCCGAATGGAAAAACTACAGCAAGAGTGAGGGAAAAGCTTGGTGAGTTAGGTGAGTTTCCCATAGGGGGCCTTTGGCTCTGAGCTCGTGTTGCGTGTTCCGTTCATTCGTCGTTCACTACTCGCTACCCGCCATTCGCTGACTCGCAGATTCGTTTATTCGCTGATTTGTTCATTCGTTCATTCGTCATTCGCAGGGTCGCAATACCGCGATTCGTAAATCGTAAATCCAAAATCCAAAATCGTAAATCGCAATTCATATGATTACATCCACTAAAAACCCGCGCATTATCGATGTAAGAAAACTGGATCACCGCAAACACCGCCAGCGGCAGGACCGATTTTTGGTTGAGGGGCTGCAACTGCTGGCGCTGGCCGTAGAGATGCAGGCCAAAGCGCCCGGCAAAATTGTGCCGCGCGACATTTTTTACTGCGCCGATCTCTTCACCGGCGACACCGCCCCGCGCCTGCTGTCCCAGCTCACCGCAGTCGGCGGCGCGCCCGTGCCGGTTGCCGAGCACGTGCTCAACGCCATTTCTGACCGCGACACCTCGCAGGGGTTGGCGGTAACGTTTCAATTGAGCAAAGTTGAATGGCCCATCGAGGCGCTGCTGGCGGCCATCAAACCGGGCCAATCGCCCAAACTGGTGCTGGTGCTGGATAAATTGCAGGACCCCGGCAATTTGGGCACGCTCATTCGCACCGCCGACGCCGCCGGAGTGACGGCCATCATTTTGCTGGAGCCGTGCGTTGACGCTTTTGACCCCAAAACCGTGCGCGGCACAATGGGGTCGATTTTTACCGTGCCGTTTGCCCGCGTCCAGAATCCGGCCGAGTTGCTGCCCCGGCTGGCCGGGCTGGGCTACCGGCTGGTGGGCGCGGACGCGCCGCGCGGCCAGACCGTGTGGGACAGCGCCGCACTGGCCGGGTCGGTGGGGCTGGTGCTGGGCAACGAGGCTCGCGGCCTTGACCCGGAGTTACAGCCGCACATGGCCGGTTACGTGAGCCTGCCGCTACTGGGCCACGCCGAAAGCCTCAACGTGTCGGTGGCCGGCGGCGTGCTGATGTACGAGTGGCTGCGGGTGAATCAGTAGACAGATTACAGAAATCAGATTACAGAACAGGAGTCCGAAAGCAAAGCTTTCGGAACAAAAAGCTGCGCTTTTTGACTCCTTTGTCTGTACTCTGTAATCTGGACTCTGAATTCTGTAAAAACAGTAAAGGACA
>CAYOXS010000100.1:0-10016 GCA_964407935.1 uncultured Caldilineaceae bacterium | reverse complement strand
CGGCGCTGGCCCAACTGCACGGCCTTGAGCCGGACAATTTTGTGACCGGCAACGGCGGCTGCGACATCCTCAATTTGCTGGCCACCGCGTTTTTAAACCCCGGCGACGAGGCCATCATCTGCCGGCCCACTTTTCCGGTGTACGACAACACCGTCCGGCGAGGGGGCGCGCAGGTAGTGTACGTCGATCTGGAGCCGGACAATTTCAGCTACGATGTTGAGGCGATACTGGCGGCGGTCACTGAAAAAACGCGGCTGCTGTACGTGTGCAGCCCCAACAACCCCACCGGCTCTACCATTTCCGGCGAACAACTCGACACGTTGATGAATCACCTGCCGCCGCACGTGCTGCTGGTGATGGACGAGGTGTATTACCACTTTGCGGCCAACCACCCCGATACGCTCGGCTACGTGCGGCGGGGGCAAAATATGGTCATCCTGCACAGTTTTTCAAAGGCGTACGGGCTGGCCGGGCTGCGGCTGGGCTACGGCATCGCCCCGGCGGAGATTGCGCAATATTTATCGCGGGCGCGGCTGCCGTTCCATCTCGACTCGCTGACGTTTGCCGGCGGGCTGGCCGCGCTGGCCGATACCGATTATGTTGACGAGGTGGTGCGGCTGGTGAAAGAGGGCCGGGCATGGCTGCTGGCGCAGTTGGCGCAACTCGACGTGCAGGTGTGGCCCAGTCAGGGGAACTTTATCCTGTTCAAACCGCCCTTTGACGCCGCCGAGGTTTCGGAGCGGCTGTTGCGGCGCGGTGTGATTTCGCGGCCAATGACCCAGTTTTACCTGCCCACCCACCTGCGGGTGACGGTGGGCCTGCCCGCTGAAAACCAGAAATTCATTGCGGCGCTGGACGCGGTGCTGGCGGAACTGGACGCCGAAGGGGCCAGCCGCTCGGTGGCAGCCCGGCAAGCCAGCAGCGGCGAATTCAAGTTTTAGGATTCAAAAAGCGAGGAGGCCGGGCAGCTTTGCTGCCCGGCCTCTTTGGTAAATGCTGTTGAGTCTACTTCTCCTCAACCGTCTGTTCCGGTTTTGGCTCCGGGGCGGCAATTTCTGCCGGTTTGCCCGCGCCGTTGGCCGAGCGGCCGTTTTCGTTGTGCCGCTGCTCAACCGGCTCTTTTACCGGTTTTTCCGGTTTTGGTTTGGCATCCTTTTTGGCGGGCAGGAAATCTTTTTTCTCATCTTCCGGCAGCTTGTTTTCAATTTGCCGCCGCCAGCGCAGCCATATCGAGCGCAGCCGTGCCTGCCGGTACACCAGCCAGCGCCAACCCCGATACCACCACTGCCGCCGTTTGTACGGCATCGGCAGGCCCCACTGGATCACCGCCGCACCCCATGTTAACCCGCCGCCAAAACCAACCATCACAATTTTGTCATTGGTGCTAACCCGGCCCTGCTCAATCGCCTCGCACAGGGCAATCGGCACAGACGCCGCCGAGGTGTTGCCGTACCGGTCCAGGTTGGTGAACACCTTTTCGCTGCTGATGCCCAGAAATTTACTGGCGCTTTCAATGATGCGGATATTGGCCTGATGCGGAATAAACAGATCGATTTCGTTGAGCGGCACGCCGGCCCGCTCGCAGGCTTCCTTGGACACTTTGCCCATCACCCGGGTGGCAAAACGGTACACTTCGCGGCCGTTCATTTTTACATAATGCAGCCGGTTATCGATGGTGTGCTGGCTGGTTGGCAATTTGCTGCCCCCGGCCGGAATGTTCAAATGCTCGCCGCCGGAACCATCGGAGCCGAGCACGTAAGACAGCACCCCGCCGGGGGTGGGATGCGCCTGCAACACCACCGCGCCCGCCCCATCGCCAAACAGGGGGTAGGTGCTGCGGTCTTCAATATCCAGCACCCGCGACAGCGTTTCCGCGCCAATAATCAGAACCACTTTGGCCGCGCCGCTTTGGATGGCATTGCTGCCCATCGACAGGCCGTAAATAAAGCCGGAACAGGCCGCGCTAAGGTCAAACGCGCCGGCATGCGTCGCGCCGAGGGCATCCTGCACCAAACAAGCGGTGGCCGGAAAAATGTGTTCCGGGGTCAGCGTTGCCACAATAATTAAATCGATGGCCGAAGGCGCAATCCGCGCCCGGTCCAGCGCCAGCCGCGCCGCGGCAATCGACATGCTGGCGGTGGTTTCGTGCGGGCCGGCAAAGTAGCGCTGGCCAATGCCCGTCCGGCTGCGAATCCACTCGTCGGACGTGTCCATTATTTTGGCAATATCATCGTTGGTTACGGCTTTTTCAGGGATGTACTTTCCCCAGCCCACAATATGCGCGTAAAGAGCCACAGATGTTCTCCTCGTGCCCGGTTGAGGCAAAATTTCGGCACAGGCCAACGCCGGCAGATTTGCCGGGCGTCGCTGTGCCGATTTAGCTTTGGGCGTTATCTACCATGTTTTAACCCGCAACTCGGGTTTAGTTGCGGATTCGGTTGATTTTACTGGCCCCGATATTTCTTTAAGATAATCGTTGCGTTGCGCCCCCCCAGGCCAAAGGAGTTTGACATGGCCATACTCACCTCGGCGTGGCGGGCCGTGTTGGGGGTGTAATCAAGATCGCACTCAGGGTCGGGGGTTTCGTAGTTAATGGTGGGCGAGATAATACCATCGGTTAAGGTTTTCACGCAAACCATTGCTTCCAGCGCCCCGGCCGCCCCGTACAGATGGCCGGTCATCGATTTGGATGAGGTGATGATAGTATCGTAGGCGTGTTCGCCCAGCACCGCTTTGATGGCTTTGGTTTCAACCACGTCGTTGAGCGGCGTGCCGGTGCCGTGCGCGTTAACATAATCAATTTGCTCCGGCGAAATCCCGGCCCGGGCGATGGCCCGGCGCATGGCCAAAATAGCGCCGTAACCGTCCTCGCGCGGCGCGGCCATGTGGTGCGCATCCACCGACGTGCCGTAGCCCACAAATTCCGCCAGAATGGTTGCGCCCCGTTTTTTGGCATGCTCCAACTCTTCCAGCACCAGCACCACCGAACCTTCGCTCATCACAAAGCCGTCGCGGTTCAAATCAAACGGTTTGCAGGCCCCGGCCGGGTCGTCATTATTTTCAGACAGTGCTTTCATCACGTTGAAGCCGGAAATAACCAGCCGGTTAACCGCCGCCTCGGCGCCACCGGCAATCATCGCGTCGGCATCGCCGCGTTTGATAATTTCAAAGGCCTCGCCCAGCGAGTTGGTGCCGGTGGCGCAGGCGGTGCCAATGCACATATTTGGCCCCATCAGATTGTAATCGATGGCAATCCGCGCCGCGGCGGTATCTGGCAAAATCATGGTAATCGCAAACGGGCTAACCCGGCTGGGGTCGCGCTGGTTCATCACATCGTACTGCTCGTAAGACGAACTCATCCCGCCCACACACGAGCCGATGACCAGCCCAATGCGCTCGCGGTCAACGCCGTTATTGAGCAAGCCGGAGTGGTCGATGGCTTCACGGCTGGCGATCATCGCAAAATGGGTGTAGCGATCCAGCCGGCGGGCCTCTTTACGGCCCAGCAATTCGCCGGCGTCAAAATTTTTCACCTCGCCGGCAAATTTGGTTATCAGATCGCTGGTATCAAATTGGGTAATCTGGGCAATGCCGCTTTTGCCGGCTATTAGATTTTCCCAGGACTCGGCGACCGTGTTTCCCACGGGCGTCACCGCCCCCATCCCGGTTACAACAACACGTCTTTCCATATTTGTCTCCTCCGTAACCACGGGTAATATTCAGATTCGAATGATTATACTTCAGCCTGCCTCTCTAATAACACCTTATTGTGACAGAAGCGACGCCGTTTTGCGCCGGATGTCCCCGTTTTTTGGCGATATTGGGCCGGTCAAACGCAAATTTTGGGTTTTTGGGAGTGACGCCCCAAACAGGCAAAAATGGGTTTGCCACGCGGTTGGGCCTGCGCTATACTACCCCTCTTGAAATTAGATATAATTTATCAACAAAAAAGTTGTGTAACTCCCTATGATTGAAAAACAGTACGATGTTATTGTGGTTGGCGGCGGGCATGCCGGCATCGAAGCGGCGGCGGCGGCGGCCAATATGGGCGTCAAAACGCTGCTGCTCTCTATTTCGCTGGATACGATTGGCTGGATGAGCTGCAACCCCAGCGTTGGCGGCTCGGCCAAAGGCCATTTGGTGCGAGAAATCGACGCGCTGGGCGGGGTGATGGGCCGGCTCATCGACCAGACCCACATCCAAATCCGGCTGCTCAACCACAGCAAAGGGCCGGCGGTGCATGCGCTGCGCGCCCAGGCCGATAAAAAACGGTACGCTTACACCGCCCAGCGCTGGCTGGAAAACACGCCCAATCTGGATGTGAAGCAGGCGATGGTCGAAGGCATTCTGGTGCAGGGCGACCGGGTGCAGGGCGTGCAGACTCAGCTCGGCACGCGCTACCTGGCCAAAGCCGTGGTGCTGACCACCGGCACGTTTCTCAGCGGGCGGATCATCACCGGCGAAAGCATCACCGAAGGCGGCCGCGCCGGCGAAAAAGCGGCCATGCGGCTGTCTACTTCGCTGCGGGAGCTGGGCTTTAAACTGGGCCGATTGAAAACCGGCACCCCGCCCCGGCTCGATGCCCGCACCATCGATTTTAGCCGCACTGAGGTGCAGTTGGGCAGCGACGAGCCGCTCTATTTCAGTTTTGACCACGTGGAAAACCCGCCGGACTTCCCGCGCTGGCTCAGCGAGCCGCCGCACCCGGTTTACCCCATGCCGCGCCAAATTAGCTGGCGGCCGCAACTGCCCTGCTACCTGGTCCACACCCAGCCGGAAACGCACAACGTCATTCGGGCCAATCTCGATCGCGCGCCCATGTTCAGCGGCGTCATCGAAGGGGTGGGGCCGCGCTACTGCCCCAGCATCGAAGATAAAATTGTGCGCTTTGCCCACAAAGAAAGCCACCAGCTTTTTCTGGAGCCGGAAGGCTGGGACACTACCGAAGTTTATTTGCAGGGCGGCAACACCAGCCTGCCGGAAGACGTGCAGTGGCAACTGGTGCGCTCGATACCGGGGCTGGAGAACGTGGAAATTATGCGGCTGGGCTACGCCATCGAATATGATTACGTGCCGCCCGACCAACTGCACGCCTGGCTGGAAACCAAACATGTTGAAGGGTTGTTTCACGCCGGGCAAATCAACGGCACCACCGGCTACGAAGAAGCCGGGGCGCAGGGACTCATCGCCGGGATGAATGCCGCGCTCAAAGTGCAGGGCCGCCCGCCGCTGACCATTGGCCGCGACCAGGGCTACATCGGCGTGCTGGTTGATGATTTGGTCACGATGGAGCACACCGAACCGTACCGCCAGATGACCTCCCGCGCCGAGTACCGGCTGCTGCTGCGGCAGGACAACGCCGATCTGCGGCTGAGCCGGCTGGGCTACGAGGCCGGGCTGCTGCCCCGCCATCGGTTTGAGGCGGTTGAGGCCAAACGCCGGGCCATCGATGCGGAAATTGAACGGCTCAAAAAAACGCACATTTCCGGCGCAAACGGCACCGGTCAAATTTTGGAGCAATTTGGCCTGCCGCCGGTTGAAAACGGCGTCAACGCCTTGCAGCTTTTGCGCCGCCCCGAAGTTGGTTACGAGATTATCAGCGCGCTGACGCCGCCGCCGCTGCCGCTGCCGGACAGCGTGGTGGAGCAGGTCAGCATTGAAACCAAGTTTGAAGGTTACATTTCCAAGCAACTGCAGCAGGTAGAACGAATGCAGCGGCTGGAGACCAAACCGATCCCGGCCAGTTTTGATTACAACCGCATCACCGGCCTGCGCAACGAGGCCCGGCAAAAGCTCAGCCACTTTAAACCGGCCACCGTGGGCCAGGCCGGGCGCATTGCCGGCGTAAACCCCGCCGATATTTCCATTTTGCTGGTGCATCTGGAAAAGCGCGGAGCAGGGAGTAGGGAGTAGGAGTTGCAGCACCCGGAACGTTTGCCGGATGACGGCCAACCGTCGGTTAATTTTGCCTGATTGCGCTTTCGTATATTTGGGGTTGTGGTATAATTCGCAATTCGTACTGCGTAAACATACGCATCACGAATTTTTTGTTTAGATGACAGGAGTCTTCAATGCCAGAAATAACCATCCCGTCGTTTGTGATTACGGGACTGCAAGTGGTTTTAGCCTTTCTCGGCGCGTTTATGGTGGCGCTGTGGCTGAGTATGATTGTTTGGGCCTGGCGCGATGCCCGCCGCCGTTCCCGCGATGTGTTTGCGGTGCTGCTGGCCACGCTGATGGTGGCCATTTTTGGGCCGCTGGGCCTGCTGCTGTACGCGCTGCTGCGCCCGCCGGTTACTTTGGCGGAAGAGTACGAGCGCTCGCTGGAGGAAGAGGCGCTGTTGCAGGATTTGGAAGAACGACCGCGCTGCCCCGGCTGCTCGCGGCAGGTGAAGGAAGAGTGGATTCTGTGCCCGGATTGCCACACCACCCTGCAAAATGTGTGCGACAACTGCGGCAAAACGCTGCATCTGGCCTGGAACATTTGCCCCTATTGCGCCGCGCCGGTTGAAGCCGAAGCGGACCACTATCACGGCGGTTCGTCCGGGCAGGCAAGCGTGGCCACCCAGCAAATGATGCGCCCCGAGCCGGAGCCGGTAGCCCAGCGACCGGTGATGGTGACTTCGCCGCCGCCGGTACCATCGGCCGGACGGATTGGCCCGTCTTCTGCGCCAACGATTGGCCAGCAGGCCATCCCTACCCCGCCTTCCACCCGCAGCAGCGATGAAACTCGCCCGCAGGTGCCGGGAACCGGAACACTGTAAGTTTTCAATTAGCTCGATGAATCAAACAGCGAGGCTGACAGCCTCGCTGTTTTTGGTTTAAAAGGTAAGGAGTTTTACCGGCAGCGCGCCGCGAGCGCCGATTTATCGTGCACGGTAATGCGGTAGCGCCGGTCAACAGAAATATATTTGTTGCGCTTGTAATTGACCATCACCTGATTGATGCGCTCGCGGGACGCGCCCACCAGATCGCCGATGTCGCTTTGGGTGAGGCGGATAGGGATGAGCATGTCGCCGTTGGCCGGCCGGCCGTACTGCTCGGCAAAAGCCAGAATTTGCCGCGCTACCCGGCCGTACACATCGAGCGTGGCCAGCGACTGGATTTGCTCGTTGGCCAAGCGCAGCCGCTTGGCCAGAATATGTACCAGATTGTAGGTGATGGCCGGGATAGTTTGCAGGCATTCCTGAAACGTGGCCCGATCCATCCACAGCAGCGATGATTTTTCCAGCGTGACCACATTGGCCGAGCGGCCGGCGCTGTCAACCAGGCTCATTTCGCCCACGGTGTCGCCGGGGCCAAGGATGGCCAAAATCACCTCAGTGCCGTCAAGCTGCTGGGTGAAAATTTTCAGCGTGCCATCCAGAATCACGTAAATCACCTCGCCGGGCTGCTCCACAATTGCCAGGTTACTGCCCGCGCCAAACGTGCGGCGATGCAGGTGCTCGTTAAGCCAGTCAAGCTCGCTGTCTGTTAAATTATGGAACAGGGCGATGCCGCCCAGGCTGCGAGGGTCATCTACGACCGTCATTGCTCCCCTGTGGCTGCCAGCCAGTGAAATCAGGCGTTTTCGGTTGCGGTTTGTTCACGCCGGCCGTAGCGATCGCGCAGGTATTCAAACACAATGGGCGCTACGGAAATGGCGATAATTACCAGAATCACCAGCGAGAAATTCTTCTCGACAAAGGGCAGGTTGCCAAAAAAGAAGCCGACGAGCGTAAAGAGCAGCACCCACACCACGGCGCCAACAACGTTAAAAACAATAAAACGAGAGTAATTCATGGTGCCAACGCCGGCCACAAACGGGGCAAAGGTGCGTACAATCGGCACAAAACGGGCCAGAATAATGGTTTTACCGCCGTGTTTTTCATAGAACGCCTGGGTGCGGTCCAGATAATCTTTTCTCAAAAAACGAATATTGCCGCTAAATGCCTTGGGGCCGATAAAATTGCCAATCCAATAATTAACGGTATCGCCCAAAATGGCCGCCGCAATCAACAGAATAATCAGCCACCACAGATTAAGCCCGCCCAACGCGGCCAGCGCGCCGGCCGCAAACAGCAGCGAGTCGCCGGGCAAAAACGGGGTGACAACCAGGCCGGTCTCGCAGAAAACCACCACAAATAACAGCAGGTAAGTCCAGGTGCCGTATGTGGCAGTAATGTTGCGCAAGTGCTCGTCAAGATGCAAAAACAGATCGATCAGGGTTGCAAAAAAGTCCATTATTGATTTCCTTTATCCATACATAAATTCCAAATTACAAATCAGAGGGCGGCGGAACCGCCTCGGGCCAGGCGGACACCCCCAGCAGGCGGGCGTGGATGTAACGGCTCAAAAGTTTGAGCGTAGCCAAAACCGGAACAACAATGATGGCTCCCAGCACACCACTTAACGCCAACGCCGCAATTAAGGCCACAAACACTATCCCCGGATGCAATTGCAGGCTATGCCCCAACAACTGTGGTCGCAGCCAAAAATTATCAACTTGTTGAATAGCGGTATACACCAGCACAAACACAATGGCCAGCCCCAGCCAAGATAACGGCAGCCAGCCGCTGCGATAAAGCCAGATAATTAGCAACGTACTTATACCAAACATCATCGCCAGAATCAAAAAGATTAACAGTTGCATCCGCAAAAACACGCTCCACAACAAATCAATCTCTTCCAGCAATCGCTGCCCATCCTCCTGAGCCGCGGGCGGCAGCCAGGCCACCAGCCACGGTTTTAAGCGGGGGCCATCTTTCAAAAAATAGAACAGGCTCACCAGTGCTACCGAACTCCACAGCAGGTTGTCGGTAATGGCCCCCAGCATGCCCACCGGACTGACCGGCAGCGCTGCCAGCGCATTGCCCGCCGAACGGCCCAGGCTGTCAACCACATTGGTGGGGTTAAGTTCAACACTCAACACGCGCATTGGGCGGGTAAGCAAGGTCTGCATCTCGGTCAGAGCCTCGGTGAGTTCCTGCGTTAACCGAGGCAACTGCGCCCAGGCGGCAGCCCCAAAAGCAGCCACCAAACCGGCCAAAACCAAAAACGTTGCAACATAAATCGCACTCGCCGCCACCGCGCGCGGCCAACGCCATCGACGTTGCAGCCAGCAAACCAGCGGATTGAGCAAATATGCCACCAGCGCGGCAATCAGCAACGAGTCGGCCAGCGGGCGAGTCAAAATAACCAGTAAAACAAAAAGCACCAACACTGCCAGACCAACCAGATACCAGCTTGCCACAGAACGCATCAAAAACGCTCCTCAAGGTTTGTTCATCTGGTTGTTTTGTGGCTGGCCTTAAACGACAACCACAACGACAACACCAGCACCAAAACTGTCGCGGGAATTATAATCGTATTCATTATAAAACCAAATATGCCCAATGATTGAGATTGAGTCACAGCAAAAATCAAATACAGGGTGTAAGCCACGTAATACGCCAAAAACAAAAAGCCCTCCCAGCGCGCAATCCGCCCGCCGGTAAAAAAGATGGGCAGGCAGGCCACCGCCACCACTACCATCACCGGAATATCAAACCGCAAGGCCTGTGGCGACACCGCTACCCCGGCCGGTGAAACCGCCGCCGCCAGGCCCAGTACCGCCAGAATATTAAAAATATTGCTGCCGACCACGTTGCCCACCGCAATGTCGCGTTCACCGCGCAGGCTGGCCACCACCGAAGTGGCCACTTCTGGCAGCGACGTTCCGGCGGCAATGATGGTCAGCCCGATCACCAGTTCACTTATGCCCAGAGTCCGGGCCAGAACCACGGCTCCCGTTACCAGCCAGTTGGCCCCCAGCACCAGCAGCCCCAACCCCACCCCAATGTACGCCACCTGAATCGCGATATTTTTGACTGATTTCTGCTGTTCTATCCCAAACGACTCGTCGTAAGCCGGGCCAAGTGACTGGTTTTCACGGCGGCTCTGCCAGACAGACCACACTGTGTAAATAACCACCCCGCCAAACAACAGCAGCCCATCAATCCGGCCAACCGCGCCATCCAGGCTCATCAACCACAGCA
>CAYOXS010000099.1:0-17401 GCA_964407935.1 uncultured Caldilineaceae bacterium | reverse complement strand
GGCGGCTGGTAGCGCCGGGGTGAAAAGATTGGCATAGCACACCTCCAATGGGTTACACCCGTAAATAGGACTCGGTGTAAATGACGTCGTTGTACAGAATCTGCGCAGTTTTGAAGACCTCGGTCTGCAGCGGGTCGGTCAGGTCGATATCCTGCACGTAGAGTTTTTCGCCGGCGGCGGTTTTATCGTGCAGGCACAGAATGAGCCGGCCCAGGGCGGTACTGCCGTCGCGCTCCTCAACAATGCGAATAAACTCACGCAGTTCGCAGTCCAGCGGATCGGCAATCATGTAATCGACACCGGCCGCCAGCAGCATCACCCCGTAGGTGCGGTTGAGCAGCGGCCGCATTTCGCGCGGCACCGCGTTGGAGACGTTGCTCAGCCCCACATTGGTCATCGGCGGCGGGTCGCCGGCAAATTTGAGAATACGTACCGCTTCGACGCATTCCGGGCAGTACTCCTGGCAACCGCTCACCGTCAGCACCAGCGGGTCGATGAGCAAATCTTCCATCGGGATATCCAGCTCCAGCGCCCGCGGGATGAGCGATTCCAGGGCGATGTTCACTCGCTCTTCGGCGCTGACCGGGATACCGCTTTTGCCCATTGTTAGCGCGATGAGCTTGGCCTGATACTCTTTAACCAGCGGCGGCACCGTAGCCAGCCGCTCCTCTTCGGCGGAAGTGGAATTGACGATGCACTGGTTTTTGGCCACCTTCAACCCGGCCTCGATGGCAGCCAGGTTGGTGGTATCCAGCGATAACGGCACATCGACAACCTGCTGGATGCCCTCCACCAGCCAGGGCATAATTTCCGCGCCGGCCTTTTTTTGCGGGCCAATGTTCAAATCGAGCACGCTGGCCCCGGCTTCAACCTGTTTAACGGCTAGCTCCTGAAAAAATCTCAGGTCGCGTTCGGCCAGCGCGGCTTTAACGCGGGGCGAAATAATGTGAATGTTTTCTCCAATAATTTGCATTGTTGCCTCCATGTATGTTTAGAAGTCAGGAGTTGGGAATTAGGAGTCAGGGGAAGAACCTCCCGACCGATTTATTTTTACGGAGTCCAAAATTGTAGGTTTGGACTCCCCGCGCACAGCCTTTGCGACTCTGCGTGATTGCGTGTTTACCCCTCTACTACCGGACCAACTGCCGGGCCAGCGTGTCTACCGCCCGCACCAGCGGCGAGCTGGCCGGCAGCGACACGACCGGCTGGCCGCTGTACTCCAGTTCCAGCAGGGCGCGGTCTTCCGGGATCACCGCCAGCAGCGGCACACCGATGGATTGGATTGTTGCCAGCAGCGCCGGGGGAACCTCCGGCCCCGGCAGCCGGTTTAAAATAAGGTGCGCCTGTTTCACGGTAATGTTTAACTCATCAATCAAATCGACCACGCGCCGGGCGGCTACCAGCCCGCGCTGGCCGGGGTCAGAAATGATGAGCAGGTGATCCACATCGCGGGTGGTGCGCCGACTGAGGTGCTCCAGCCCGGCCTCGTTGTCCATTACCACCAACGGGTACTGGCTGCTGATCCGTTCCAGCACCAGCCGCAGGGCGTTGTTGGCCGGGCAGTAACAGCCGGGCCCTTCGGGCCGGCCCATTGCCAGCAGGTCGATGTCGTCGCCTTCTACCAGAATTGAGCGGACGTGGTAGTCAAAATAATCGGGCTTGGTCAGGCCGCTCACCAGCCCGCCGGCCATCACCCCACCAACGCTCTGCTCCTGCACCTGGGCCAGCATGTCTTCGCGGATGTTACCAACCGTGTCCCGGTCGTTCAGCGGCAACCCCAGCGCCAGGTTGAGATTGCTGCTGGGGTCGGCATCAATGGCCAACACCGGCCCGAGCTTGAGCGCCACCAAATAACGGATAATCAGGGCGCAGATGGTGGTTTTGCCGGTGCCGCCTTTGCCGGCCAGCGCGATGGTTGTAGTCACTAAACACCTCCTTTGCGAATTGCGAATTGCAATTTTCTTGATGTGTTGCGTGTTGCGGAACTGCTTACGGAAATGGTTACACGCCACCCGCTACCCGCTACCCGCCATCACTTCCATTACCGATGGGAATCGCTCCACATCGGTGTGGGGCAAAAACAACGCCGAGGTGAACGCCTCGTAAAAGCTGTTGTCCGCCGACAGTTCCAGATAGGTCATTTTGGCGGCGGCCTCGGCAATTTGCTGGCGATACTCCCGATTGAGCAGGGCCAGCAGCGCCCCCCGCAGCGAGGTGTTGCCCAAAAACTGAAACGCCTCCCATGGCATATCCGGCAGCAGCCCAAGCTGCACCGCTTTTTCAACATTGATGTACTGGCCAAACGCGCCGCCAATCAGCACCCGTTCCACCGCCGCCAGCTCAACGCCCACACTTTGGGCCAGCACCGTAAAGCCGGCAAAAATGGCTGCTTTGGCCCGCATCAGGTTATCGATGTCAACTTTGGTCAGCACAATATCGCGGCCGTGAGCCGTCTCCCCGGCCCAGGCCACCACGTATTCGGGGCCGTGTTCACCGCGCCGAACACGCAGGCTATCTAACGTAAAGTTGAGGTTGCCGCTTTTGTCGATGACGCCGGTGATGAACAGTTCGGCCAGCAGCGAGATCAGCCCGGAACCGCACAGCCCTTCCGGTGGTGTGGCCTCGCCCCGCACCTCGCGCCGCGGGTCGGCGATAACCCGGCAGGTGGGTTCAAAGGTTTGCTGATGAATCCAAACCTCCTCGATAGCCCCGGTGGTGGCCCGCATCCCGTCGCGCACGCCGGCCCCCTCAAAAGCCGGCCCGGCCGAGCAGGCGCAGGTGATGAGCCAATCGCGGTTACCGAGCACCATTTCGCCGTTGGTGCCCACATCCAGAAACAGCGTCAACGGCTCGTCACCAACTACCCCGGCGGCCACCACCCCGGCGGTGATGTCCGCGCCCACGTAGCTGGCCACGCCCGGCAGACAATCGACGCTGGCCTGCGGGTGGATGGCCAACCCCAGCTCGCCGGCCCGCAGCGGCGGTGGCTGGTTGATGGCCGTGACAAACGGCTCCAGCCGGATGGAAGCGGGCGGCAGCCCCAGCAACAGATGGATCATGGTGCTGTTGCCGGCCACGGTCATTTTGTAAATCTGCGCCGGCTCAATTTTGGCCCGCCGCGCCGCCCGCTCGATCAGTTGATTGAGCGTATCCACCACCAACGCTTGCAGTTCCGACAGGCCATCGTTTTTGCTGGCGTAAATAATGCGAGAAATAATGTCCTCGCCGCGCTTGATCTGGCCGTTGTATTCGGCGGCTTTGGCGGCAATTTCGCCGCTGAGCAAATTGACCAGATACACGCTGACGGTGGTCGTGCCGATGTCGGCGGCAACACCCCAAATGGCATCGGTTGAAGGCAGAAGGTCGAGCAGGCGGGCCGGGCCGGCGGGTTGTTCCCAGGTATCCGTTTCAACGATGGCCGTCACCTGCCAGTTGGTTTCCCGCAGCAGCGGGCCAAGCCGTTGCAACAGCGATAAATCCGCGGTCAGTGTCGATGGCCCGCCGGCTGCGGCCAGCTCCCGCTGCAAGCGTGACCAATCGTCGGTTTGGTCGGCCAGCGACGGCGGCTCCAGCATCAGCCCGAGGCTGCGCACGGTTTGATGCTGGGCCGGCCGGTAGGCAAAGGGCAGGTCCACACGAGCGACGGTTTTGTCGGTCACCAGCCGCCGTTCGATCTTTTCCTGCGGCGGAATGGTGATCAGCGCATCGCCTTCAACCACGGCCTGGCAGGCCAGCGCGTAGCCCGCCACCAGATCACTGGAGCTGAGCCGCACGGTGGAGCGCCGCCGGATGCCCACGCCATTGTGCGCAATCACGGCGCAGCGCCCGCAGCGCCCCTGCCCACCGCACGGCATATTCAGCTCCAGGCCGGCCGCCCGCGCCACATCGGAAAGCAGCGCACCGGTGGGCGCGGATACGGCAGCGCCGGCCGGCTCAAAACGGAGGGTATGCATCCTTACACCGCAGGAACCTGGGTTACCGGAACTACGCCCAGTTGATGCAACAGCCGCAGGCGGTCCCAGATTTCCCACTGAGCTACAATTTTGCCATTTCTAATCTGGTAAATTGAAATTCCGGCAAACATGACTTTTTGGCCCGTCGGCCCAATGCCAAACTCCGGTGAAGGCCCCAGATGCGTGCCCCGGCACGTCCAGCGGGCCACCACTTTGTCCTCTTCGGCAACCATGTCATCCCAGGTAAACTCAATATCGGGGAATTGAGCCCGGGTGGCGCTGACAAACTGTTTCAACTCTGCCAAGCCATTGATTTTTGGTTTGATGGGGTTGTAGCTGACGAAATCGGGGGAAAAATAATCGCCGATGGCGTCAAGGTTGCCCTGGTGCCAGATTTGTTCGGTGTAGCTTTCTATAATGGTTTTATTGGCTATTGAAAACATACGCACCCCTTTGTCACTTACTTTTCAACCCCACTTTGTCCGCAGATAATTGGGCAGATCGACGGCTTCGCGGGGGCCAACATTAATTTCCCAGCCGGGCAGCTCCTCCTCCAACTCACCCATTAGCACCGCCACGTGGCCGGGAATGACCAGCCGCTGGTGATTGAGTTTGTCGCCCAGACCGTTGTTTTTGACGCTTTTGGCAATGCGTTCGGCATCAAACTTACCGGCGGCCCAGGCGGTGAGCACGCTCATGCCTTCGGCATCGGCCACCAGCAGCCAGCCGGGCATGCCAGCGTTTTCAATTTCGTTGGCCACGGAGAAGTAGGTAATGGAGAAGTTGGTGGTCACCAGCAGCGGGTCGCCGGGCTGCGGATGGTTGATTTCGTACAGGCCGGGCTGCACCTGGATGGGCTTTTGCGGGTCGGTGAAAATGTTGGCGCGGAGCACCAGCAGCGGGTAAACCGCGGCCGGGCTAAAGCCATCGAGCACCACAAAGCCGGCGTACTTGGCAATGTGCTGCCCGGCCAGCAGGGCATCGCTGCCAGCAAAGGCCAGGACAGGATAACCCACACTGCGCTCGTTCTTTTTGAGCGCCAGCCGGCGCAGTTGGGTGAACGTGATAAGGCTGTCGCCGTAGCCGCTCACGCCGGGGTCCAGCACCATGTCTTCCACTCCCGCACCTTTCACTTGCTCGGCCAGATTGGCCAGCGCGTCGATGTCGCCGTTTTCAGCCCGAACAACCAGCGGCGTTTTATACTGCACCGCCAGTTTGGCCATCGCCGGCCAGTTGTCGGCCGTAGCCGCGGCCAGCAGCGTATCGACGCCCGGCGCGGCTTTCAACCCGGCCTCGGCAGTGGCCGGATCGGCGGCCAGTAAAATCAGGGGCAGATTGGCCGCAGCTTTGATGGCGGCCACGGTAGCAGCAAAATCACCACCGGCGGCTTCCACGGCGATGCCGTCCAGCTTCAGGTCAATGCCGACGTAATCAACCTTGTACGCGGCGGCGGCGCGAGCCACGTCAGCGGCGTCCGGCTGAGTATCGGTGACGCGCACAAACAGACCGGGCTGGTGGAAAAAGGTTTTCTCGTGGCGGAACAACACCGTCTCATTACCCACCTCCAGCTTGTGGCCGTTGGCCGACAGAGTGATCAGCCGAATCGGCGGCGCAGCCGAGGCTTCGAGCTGGCTTTTGGCTTCCTCTTCCACGTAGGGGCATTGGGCCAGTTCGGCCTGTTTTTGAGCCAGTTTCATAGCAAAGGCCAGGCAGGTGGGAAAACCGCACTCCTTGCAGTTGGCGTGGGCTTTCACTGCCGGGTTAACGCTGCTGCCGGGGAGCAGTTTGTAAATTTGAATGCCGGAAAGGGCCATAGTTGTCCTCCAAAAAATAGTGGTTGGGTCTGTTGAGACTCAGAAATTCAAATGCGTAATGCGTGATGCGTAAATTACGCATTACGTGTTACGCATTACGCGTTACTCAATTCATCAACGCCGCAATCATCTGCCGGATGCGTTTAACCGACTCCGGATGGCGCAGCACCACAATATCCGCGCCGCTTTCCAGCAGTGTACCGGCGGTGAGCGTTTCCCAGTTGATGGCCCGTTCGGCCCAGTCGCCCCAGGCGGCGGGCACGCCTTCGTTACTGCGGGCCTCTTTGGTGCGCCACGCCTCTTCGCCGGGGGTAACCAGCATGGGCTGCTGGGTCATGCTGTCGCCTTGCAGCGCCGCCAGCCGCAGCCGTTCCATCACACTGTAGCCGTACTCGATGCCGTAACCCAGCGCGCCGGTGGTCGGGTCCATCACAATGCGCTCCAGCGGCAGGCCCATATCGCTGATGAGAATATTGAGCTGCTTCGACAGGTTGACGTCCATCGGGCAGCGGGCATCAACCAGATGGCCGTTGGCCAGCGCCGCCGCCACAATGGTGCGGTAGTTTTTGTCCTCGCACACGCCCAACAGCAGCCGCTCGCCTTTGGCCGCATCGGCCACCGCCACCAGCAGGTCGTTGTCCAGTTCGGCCTGGCCGGGACCAAACACAATCAGCGGCAGGCCCGATGCTTCCAGCACCCGGCGCACGGTTTGCTGGGCGTACTTTGGATTGAGGCCGTTGTGCAGGCTGAACTTGAGCAGCAGCAAATCGGCGCCGGCGGCCTCGGCGGCTTTGGCCCAGGCAGCCACATCGGCGGTAACATCGCCCCAGGCCTCCAGCAGCACCGGCGACCAATCGGCCGGCGGGCGGTCCTGTATTTCAATGGCGATGACCGGCGGATGCGGGGTTTGGCCTTCAAAGTGCAAAAAGGGCAGGGTGGTTTCGCCGCCGACGGTCACTGTTTTGGCCCGGGTGCCGCCCTCGGCAGCGGTTGCACCCAGCGTTATTTCACGAACTTTGCCGCTCCACTTCTCGACAGGGGGTTGGATGGTTGGCATAAAAGTTACCTCCAAAGTGATTACTAAAATGTAAAACATGTTGCGTGTTACGTGTTGCGTATCGACTTCAACAGTTTGTTTTCACGCAACACGCAACACGAATTTTTTGACTCAAGAATGGTCGGTTTTACTTGCTACCCGCCACCCGCTACTTGCCACCCCGCTAAAATATTGGGTCCATAGCCAGCGCCGGGTGATTGGTCTCTTCCAGGTACACCAGCAGCGCGTCCACTTCGGTGCAGATGGTTTCATCAGCGATTTTGTCCAACAGGTCGGGGTCGCCTTCACGCACGGCCACAGCATTGAACTCCTCGGCCATGCTGTCTTTCAAAAAGCTGCTCATCCAGACCACGCGCTTAAAACCGCCATCCGCCGAGATAAATTTGGGGCTGGTGAGATAATACTTGCCCACCCCCATCACTCCCGGCGTTTGCAGCCCGCCACCGGCCAGCCCGGCCAGCGTGCTGAACGTCATCCCGGCGGGGGTCATGCTGGCGTCCTCGCGGGAAACCACCATCACCCCGTTGGCCTCGGGGATAACCATCACAATGCACTCAAAACAGCCGCAGGCGGTCATCGGGTTTTCCATAATTGAGTACATCGTTACTTCCTGTACCACCCCGTGCGAAGCCTGCTCGGCAAACTGGTTGGGGCCGGTCCAGTAGCCCTTTTCGGCGTCGAGCGCTCGCCCTTTGGTGATGGGCTGGTTGGGGCCGGTCGGGTTGATCTCAAAGCTGGCCTTGCAATCCAGCCAGTTGTACGCGCCGCACAGGCCCACCCGCTGCGGGGTGACAATGCAAACGTGGTTGGGGGCAAAACTCTGGCACAGCGTGCAGGAGTAAAACTCGTCCACCCGCTCGTCGGTCAGGTCGGCCAGCCGCTTGTTGCGATAATCGTAGGCCACCCGTCCTTTGGCCAGCCAGTCGGCGTGCAGGGCCGGGTCGGTGATGATTTTCACCTGCACCTTATCCACAATGCTGCCAAAGTCGGCGTGGAAGCGGGCGTGCAGAATATCGCCAAAGTGGCGCAGGCTGAAACCTTTATCGACGGCGGTTTTGCTCAACCGAATCCAGGCGATGTCGCGCTGGCCAATATGCTGCACACCGGACGCGCCGTTGATAAAGTAGTGCACCTGTCGCTCCAGCACCGGCTCAAAATCGAGCTGCATTTTGCGGCCGGCCACCTCGATGAGGATGCCCAAATCCAGCGCGCCGGCCTCCGGCACGTCGTCAAAATCCGGGCCGATGACTTCAATTTTGCCGTCCTGCACTTCGTCCATCTCCACCATGCGCAGGTATTCAAAGGCGCGGGAGTGCTTGCCGCCAAACTCAACCCGCATGTCGGCCTTGCGCACCACCTCGCCTTCAAACGCCGAGCCGTACGGTACCGGCACCGGCACATCGGCCACCTTCACCTTCACGCCGCGCACCTCGATGCATTTTTGCACCAGCGTTTCGGCCTTGACCATGTCGTCCTCGCCGGCAATCTCGTTCCACGGCATCGACAGGACGTGTTCGTAGGTGGTGACGCCGGTGGGCAGAATTTGCGGGATAACGGTATCGGCGATGACCGGGAAACCAAAGTTGATGGCTCCGGCGGCGGCGGCGTATTTCAAATCGTCCACCTCGCCCAGCGCCAGCACAAAGGCAAAGACGCGTTCTTTGTTGTAGAGCAAAATGTCGCGGGCCTGGCCGCCCTTCAGCCCGCCAAAGGTCAGCGCCGAGCGCGTGGCAAAGCCGAGCGCGTAAATGGCGCTGATGGTGTCGGTGCCAAAGGGGACAATGTAGGTGTCGTAGCCCATCTCCACCCCTTCTTCCTGAAGCTGATGGATAATGGAGCGGCCGTTAACGTTGCCCGACAGGAAAGTGAGGATGTTGCGCCGCTGGAGTTCGCGTACCAGCTTCACTGCCACAGCGTTGGATTTGGCTGCGCCGACAATCGCGGCAAAGCCGGGCATGCGGCCATCAACCAACTGGATACCCCACGAGCGCAGTTGAATGTCGTCGATGGGGCCATTGAGGTGGCCATCTTTTCCATTGCCGTTTTTACCGTTGTCCGGGCTGGTAAAGGCCGGCCCGCCGGTCAGGTGCAGGCCCGATAGTGGCTCCGGCTGCAAGCCGTACACAAAGCGAATGGCCTCAATGGCCTCCGCCGAGAGCAGCGTGGCCATGCCGCTGTCGAGGGTTTCGCCCAGGTAGGGCGTCCAGTGGCGGTTGGCCGGCACCGGGTGCAGCAGCGAGCGGGCGTGTTTGAGCACATCCACCAACTGGCCCAGCGTTTCCACCTGCACGCCGGTCATGCCAAACGTCAGCGGCAGGTAGTAGGCCGTGTTGGGAAAGGCCACCGGCGTATTCGGCCCTTTGTCATCGAGCGCCTTTTGCAGCATCAGTTCCGCTTCTGTAGTTAACGCATTTGCGCCGCGAATGGCGCGAGTTGCAATGTATCGGCTCATATTTGATTCCTCCGAGTCATTTACGATTTTGGATTTTGGATTGGCAATTCAGGCAATCGTAAATCGCAAATCTAAAATCTAAAATCCGTACAGCGCCGCTTGTCGTTCGGCCAGCGGCAGGGTTTCCAGTTTCAGCATGCGCTCATCGCCGCTGCGACCAAAGCGCGCCGGATCGTATTCCGGCAGCTTGAGTGCGGCCCGTTTTTTGTCGATGTGCTCCAACGTGCGGCGGATCATTTCATCCGGGTCCTGCACAAATTCCAGCTTGCCGCCAAACTGCTCTTCCCAGCCCTGGCTGATGTAGCGCAGCACAATATCGCTGTCGCTCACTTTATCGGGCATCCCGCTCACGGGCGATGCCCCGCCAAAGATGACGTACGCGCCGGAAGCCACGCAGTAGGTGGCAATCGACAGCGCCTTTTCGCTCATCCATTCCGGGGCCAGGCCCACTGCCGGCACCTGGTCAATGTCGTCACCCAGGCCGCCCTCTTCCACCATCTGCGTCAGCACGGTCAAAATGCGGGTGTTATCGACGCAACTGCCCATATGCAGCACCGGCGGAATGCCCACAGTTTCGCAGATTTCGCGCAGGCCGGGGCCAACTTTGTCCAGCCCCGCTTCGCCCAGCAGCAGCCCCAGCTTGGCGCTGGCAATCGCGCCGCAGCCGGTTTCAACTACCAGCACATCCTGTTTGAGCAACTCCTGCGTGACGTAGGTGTGCAGGTAATCCTGCTGGCTGCGAGCGTTGTTGCAGCCGACAATCGCCGCCACGCCGCGAATACGACCGCTCATAATGGCGTCGTTCAGCGGGCGGAAGCTGGCGCGGTAGGTGCCGCCGAGCATGTAGTTGATGTACTCGTGCGAGAAGCCCGGCACCAGGTTGGAGCGCACATCGGGGATGCGGATCTCGCCCCGGTTTTTAAAGTTGTCGATGGCGGCCCGCAGAATATCTTTGGCAATGGACAGCGCCCGGTGTTCGTTAAACTCGATGTGTGTTGCGCCTTTGATTTTTACTTTGGGCGAGGTGGTGATGATTTTGGTGTGGAAGTTCTGCGCCAGCCCCACCAGCGCCTGCATAATGCACTGCACATCCACCACCATTGCTTCTACCGCGCCGGTAAGGATGGACAATTCCTGGTGCAAAAAGTTGCCGGCAGCGGGGATGCCCTGTCGCATCAAAATTTCGTTGGCGGTGCAGCAAATGCCGGCCAAATTGATGCCGGCAGCTCCGGCGGCTTTGGCGTAGGCAATAATCTCCGGGTCCTGCGAGGCGGCCACAATCATTTCGCTGAGGGTTGGCTCGTGGCCGTGAACCACCACGTTGACCATATCGGTTTTGAGCACGCCCAGATTGGCCTGCCCCAAAATGGGCGCGGGCGTGCCAAACAAAATATCAGATACATCCGTGGCGATGAGGCTACCGCCCCAGCCGTCGGCCAGGCCGGTGCGGATGGCGTGCTGCAAAATGTGTTCGGGGTCCTGGTCATCGCCAATGTGGGTGCGGTGCAGCGCCTCAACCACTTCGCGGTCAACGCCGCGAGGGATGACGCCGCGTTCGGCCCACAATTTTTGCCGCTTTGCCGGCGCGCGCCGCACCGGAACTACCTGCCCGCGCTGCTGGCCAAACTGGTCAATGTACAGGTCGGCCAGATCGTTGGCGATTTCTTCCGGGGCGCGGCCAGCAATGGGGATGCCGTAATGCGCGGCCACGGTGCGCAGTTTGGCCACATCGCGGATAACATACCCTTCGGCCTCGCCGTTGGCCACGGCTTTGAGCGTAAACGCCATATCGCGGCCGTGGTCGGAGTGGGCGGCAGAGCCGGCGGCGATGGCCCGGATCAGGTTGCGGGCCTGGATTGTGTCGATGGTCGCGCCGCAAACGCCGGTCATCCCTTCTTTGGTCAGGCGGCACGGCCCCATGCCGCACAATTTGCAGCACATCCCGGCCGCGCCAATGTTGCACGGCGCAAAATCATCGGCGCGATGGAAAGCCGTTTCCAGCCCCAACTCATCGGCCCGGATGAGCATTTCCTGCGCGGCGGGGTCGATGGTGCGTTCCTGCGCGGTTCTCACTTTTTTAGGCATGATCAACCTCCTTCTGCGGCCCGTTGGCGGTTAGCACACCCACTCCGGGGCAAGGCCACAACGCATGTTGGGCGGCTTGCGGCGAAACCGCGTGGGCAAAGCTGACTACATCTTTAGCCTGCTCAAACGCGGTGGTATGCCGAAACGCACCGGCCCGCACTTCGTCGGCCAACTGCGTCACGGCGATTTCGTTTTCCGCCGGCAAGGGTAGCGGTTTCAGGTAGCCGGCCTGGGCCAGCGCGGCGGCAAGTTCATCGCCGCCGATTTGGGCCGGGTCAAAATCAATTTCAACGGCTTTAAAGGCGCTGCTGGCAGTAACCGCCCGGACTCCCGGCAGCGTCAGCAAAATACGCCGCACCTCCAGCACGTGGTGGTCGCCGTACATGGCCGGAACATCGATGACTGTTTTGGTCATTATTGCCTCCTCATTGACTAACAATGGTTCAATCTGGGGGAAAAATTCAGCCGAAAATTGGCGGGCCAAGGTTTCTACCGCGGCGGCATCGTAGCGGCGATGACCGCCCAGCGTTTTAACCACCGGCAGTTTGCCGGCTTCGGCCCAGCGGGTGACAGTACTGGGTGAAACCTGAAACCTGGCCGCAACTTCCGCCCGGGTTAACAGGCGGTGGCTGGAGTCTCTGCGCTTGTCCATAGGCCGTTCTCCTGAAAAAAAACGCACGCCTCTCCCTTGGATAATTGTGCTCATTGCCTCGGGGTCGATGGCGTGTGTGTGGTTTGGACGTTTTGAACGTTTTGGATGCTTTGTCTTTTACTATAAGCTATCTTGTATGGGGAAAAAAGATGCAAACTGGCCAACATTTCTAGTGCATTTGCATCATTTTTGAGGGGGGGGCGAATTCGGCTTGCCGCGGTCAAAGAACTGCACGCACCACGGCAAGCCGGGTCATTATCTTGCCACCTGCGCCAGCGACTCAATCCTCATATCGTGCAGGCGTCCGCGGAAAATCTGGGCGATTTTCTGCGTCATTATGTAGCCAAAAGCGCAGTCCTGAGCAAAAATTTGCAGCAGTTCCTGGCTGTTAAAAGCGACTACCCGGCAGGGCGTCGTCGCTTTGGCACCGGCCGAAGCCACCGGCGGCGGAATCAGCGCAGAAATGCCAAATACCTCACCGGGGCCAATGGCGCTGATCACCACATCGGTGGTGTGCAGTTGGCGGTTGTACTGATCGGCTACGGTTTGGTGCGTGTTCTCCGCCGGGATTTCGATCACCACGGCCACTGCGCCTTCCAAAATAAGGTACAGGTGATCGAGTTGGTCCCGTTCGTGAAAAAAATAATGGCCGGCATCAACGGCTTCTTCGCTGCCAACTTTGGCCAGCGCCACAAGCTGATCGTGGTTCAGGCCGCCAAAAAACGGGTAACGGCGTAAAAGTTCCGGTGAAATCATAAAAATCCTCCTCGAAAATAGGATTCAGGGGTCAGGGGTCAGGAGTCAGGTGGTCCTGCCCCGGCTGCTAATAGTTTGCGACAGGAGTTCAAAAATGTAGTTTTGGACTCCATTTTCACTCTCGTTGCTAAATCCCGATTCTGTCACACTCCTGTGAAAATAAGCGGATGAGCGACTCTGCATCGTCTGCGACCCTGCCCGTGTACTATGTCTGCAACTCCTCAAGGATAGCCGCCGCTACTTGCGGCACGGCGCGGGCCACCGCCGGGGTTGGCTCCTCGCCAAAATCGGCCACATTTTCCACCTCGATGGCGTAAATTGTGACTTCCTCCGGCAGCGGCAGGTCCAGCCGGTGGGCCATATCCCAGGCGGTCACCAGCGTGGTATCGTGCGCCGAAGCGCTGTGCTGGGTGGGGCTGATGGCCCGCAGGTCGGCCAGGGTGAGCCGGTGGATAGTGCCGGGCTGGCCGCTGCCGGGATGCAGCGCGTCGATCAAAAAGACGCGCCGGTAGCCGAGCAGTCGCTCCAGCAGCTCCAGCCCGCCGGTGCAAGCCTCATCGGTTTCAATGGGCGAATCGGGCGGCAGCGCGGCCCGCACGGCTTCGGCCACGCGCACACCTACGCCGTCATCGGTAAGAATGGGGTTGCCCAGGCCGAGTATTAATGTGTCCAAGTTCGTTCCTCAATGTTTAAATTTGGCGATTGGGGAGCGGGGGTGCAGGGAGCAGGGGAGATTTTTTCGCCCTTGCCCCTCTGCTCCCGTGCTCCCTTGCTAATCAACATATTGGCTCAACTCTTCCACCACCTGACCCGAACTGTCGTGAATGCGCACTACCAGCGGCATCTGGCCCGGCAGAGCGTGGGTGGCGCAGCTCATGCACGGGTCGTACGGCCGAAAAGCCATTTCCACCCGGTTGAGCAGCCCTTCGGTGATGGTAACGCCGCTGTGAATGAGGCTTTGCGCCGCCTTTTTCACCGACATGGCCATAGCCGCGTAGTTGTTGGTGGTACCGACAATCAGGTTGACTTTGGTCAGAATACCGTGAGAATCGGTTTGGTAGTGATGGGTCAGCGTGCCGCGCGGCGCTTCCACGCAGCCGATGCCCTCATCCGGTTTGGTTTTGACCACCGGCCGCACGTTCGGGTCGGTGATGTCGGGGTCGTTGGCCAACTCCTGCATCCGTTCGGCGGCGTAGAGCAGCTCCACCAGCCGCGCCCAGTGCGCCGCCAGCCGGAAATGCACTGGCTTGCCGCCCAGCGTGTCGTACATTTTTTCGTAGGCTGCCTGCGCTTTGGGCGTGGCCATGCCGTCGGCGGCGTTGAGCCGGGAGAGTGGGGTGGCACAGTAGACACCGCTGTCCGGGCCATCGACAAAACCTTTCCAGCCGACGCCCTTGAGGTACGGGAATTTCAGGTATGTCCACGGCTCCACCCGCTCGGCGATGTGCTGGGCGTAGTCGCTGGCCGGGTACTTGATAAATTCCTTGCCGTCCGGGCCAACCACGCGAATCAGGCCATCGTAAAAGTTGACGTGGTTGTTGGCATCGACCATGCCCATGTAGTAGGTGCGGTCGGTGTAGGCGTCGGAGGTGATCATCTCAACGTAGCCTTTATTGCCCAGCACCACATCCTCAAACAGTTTCAGGCTGAACAGGGCAAAATCGACATTTTTGGCGGCGATCTCTTTGATTTCCGGCAGCATCTCCGCAGTGACCGGCTGGCTCCAGCCGCCGGGCAGCCCGGCCACCGGATGCACGCCGCGCCCGCCCAGCATTTTGATGACCTTGTGATTGCGCATACGGGTATCGATGACCTGCTTGCCAATTTCCACGCCCACTTTGTGGACCACGCCCAAAATGTTGCGCTCGGCGGGCGGGGCGTCCGGGCCGAGCACAAAATCCGGGCCACCCAGCGCGTAAAAGTGAGTGGTGTGGTCGGTGACATAAAAGGACGAGTAAAACAGTTCCCGCACCTTTTTCACCACCGGGGCCGGCTCCACGTGGTACAGCGCATCGAGAGCCTTGGTGGCGGCCATGTGGTGCGCCTCCGGGCAAACGCCGCAAATGCGGTTGGTGATGCGTGGCATCTCCTCCGCCGGGCGACCCACGCAAAACTGCTCAAAACCGCGCAGTTCGGGGATTTGGAAGTAGGCGTTGGCCACGTCGCCGGCATCATCCAAAAAGATTTCGATTTTGCCGTGGCCTTCCAGCCGGGTGATGGGATCGATGGTGACTCGTTTCATTTGGCCTCTCCTTTCTTGCCCCCGCTTGTGGTGAGCACAGTCGAACCATTGACCCGCGCCCGGCGCAGAATTGAGTGGGCCATGCTGAAGCGATAGAATGTACCGGCCGGGTCGGCGATGGTGTCCAGAATTTCGTCGAGCTGTTCGTCCAGCCACTTCTCGTTATCACCTACTTTGCCGGCGTTGATAATCGAGGCGATGGCCGTCAGCATTTTGGCTCCCTGGTCTTCCACGCCATCCAGCGGGCCGTAGCAGCCCCGGCAGCCCATACCCACCTGCGGGCAGAGCGCGCCGCAGCCGCTGCGGGTGGCCGGCCCCAGGCAAACCAGCCCCTGTTCCAGCAGGCACTTGCCCGGTTCCGGCACAATTTGGTAGGGGCGATAGAAGCGGTCAATCAGCTTTTCGCCTTTGGCCAGCGCGCACTCCTCGCACAGAGCCACATTGCCCGCGCCGATGACCGAGCCGGCCGGCGGCAGTTCCGCGCCCTCCGTTAGCGCGGCGACCACCGCTTGCAGCACCGCCCAAATCTGGTGTGGCTCCGGCGGGCAACCGGGGATAAAATAATCGACATTAACCACCTGATCCAGCGATTTGACGGTGTGGTAAAACTCGGGGATCGTCAGCTCGCCTTCGGCCACGCGGGTGGTAGTTTGCGGCAGCACGCCGCCGGGGTTATCAATGGACGGGTTATCCAGATAAACCGCCCGGTAGGTGGCCGCTTTGCTGGTAAAATTTGAAAGCGCCGGGATGCAGCCCTCATAGGCGCAGGAGCCAAACGCCACCAGTACCTTCGATTTTTGCCGCAGCAGGTGGGCCATTTCTTCGTTTTCGCTGTTGCGGATGGCCCCGTTAAACAGGCACACGTCGATGTAGCCATCGGGGTAGTTGCGCACATCGGCGTACTTAAAATCGGCAGCCACCGGCCACAGCGCGATGTCGAACACCGCGTCCACATCCAGAATTTTGTCGCCGATATTCAGCACGGCAATCTCGCAGCCGCCGCACGATGAGGCCCAGTACATGCCAAATTTGGGCTTGTCCTGAGCTTGTCGAATGGGTTTGCCGTTGTCGCTCATGCGGGCACCTCCTCTAAAATCGGTTGTCCGGCCAGTTCCAGTTCCGGCAGCGAGCCGTTATCGCCGACCACACCGGGCCAGTTGAGCGGGCCAAGGGCACGAATTTCTTCGACCATTGTGGTGATTTCCTGGGCCAACCGCACGCCCTCGGCGGCGCTGGCCCAAATCAGTTTCACCCGTTGCGGCTCAACGCCCATTTGGGCCAGCGTGCGTTGCAGCAGTTTAAAGCGGCGCAGCGCCTTGAAATTTTGCTCCAGATAGTGACACTCACCGGGATGACAGCCGGTAATCAGCACGCCGTCGGCCCCGCCGGCCAGCGCTTTCAGCACAAAGGTGGGATCCAGCCGGCCGGAACACATCAGCCGGATCAGCCGGATATTGGGCGGGTATTTGGTCCGCGAGGTTCCGGCCAGGTCGGCGGCGCGATAGCTACACCAGTTGCAGGTAAAGCCGATGATTAAGGGTTCAAATTGTTGTGATTCTTTCATGGGTTTCTCTCCAATCGGACAGTAAAACGTAATGCGTAAAACGTAAACGTTCGTTGCAACACGTTACGTTTTACGTTTTGCGTTTCTGTTTTTAGGCCGGTACCAGTTCCGGTTCAACGCGTTTTGCGCCGTTGCCACCGTTGAGGTTGAGCATCAGCAAGCCCTCCAACTGCGCCAGCACCTGTTCATTGCTGAACTGCGTGCCGGTGATAGCCCCGGACGGGCAGGCGGCCACACAGGTGCCGCAACCCTGGCACAGCGCCGGGTTGATCTCCGTCACCAGCCGGTCCTCGTGGAAGATGATGGCGTTAAAGGGGCACATGCCGTTGCAAATGCGGCAGCCGGAGCATTTCTCCTCGATGACGCTGGCCCGCACCGGCTCCAGCGCCAGTTGCTTTTGCTGAATGCGGCCCAACACCCGCGCCGCCGCCGCCGCGCCCTGCGCCACGCTGGCCGGAATATCTTTTGGCCCCTGGCAGGCTCCGGCAATGAAAATGCCTTCGGTCATTGTGGCCACCGGGTCCAGCTTGGGGTGCTTCTCAATGAACCACTGATCGACGCTGCACGAGATGCCAAATTTATGGGCTACCTCTTTGGCGTCGTGGCGCGGCTGCAACCCCAGCGACAGCACCACCATGTCCACCGGCACCCGCCGCTGAAAGCCCAGCAGCGTATCTTCGGCCTGCACAATCAGCTTGCCCTCCTCGCCGGGCTGGCGGGCGGCATCGGTCACTTCGGCGGCGCGCCCGCGGATAAAGTGGACTCCTTCGGCCAGCACCCGCTGGTAAAATTCGTCGTAATCTTTAAAGGCGGTGCGCATATCAAT
>CAYOXS010000098.1:0-17412 GCA_964407935.1 uncultured Caldilineaceae bacterium | reverse complement strand
ACCTGGCCGGTAATGCAGACCATCGGGGTGGAGTCCATCATGGCCGTGGCAATGCCGGTAACCAGGTTGGTAGCGCCGGGGCCAGAAGTGGCCATCGCCACGCCGACTTTGCCGCTGGCGCGGGCGTAGCCATCGGCGGCGTGGGCTGCGCCCTGCTCATGCCGGGTGAGCACGTGGTGAATTCTATCCTGGTACTTGCTGAGGGCGTCGTACGTGGGCAAAATGGCTCCACCGGGGTAGCCAAACACAACTTCCACCCCTTCGCAAAGTAAACATTCCCACACAATCTCGGCGCCGGTTTTTATTTCTCCCATCTTCAATCACTCCTTAATCGGTTTAATAATAACATTAAAAAAAAAACGCCTCCGGTGAGGAGGCGTTTGTTGACTGTGTGTGCCTGTGGCTTAAGTAGCACTTCCAACGACAAACGCCCCCTTACTACCAATAATAAGGAGGACGCCAAGTACTACTACTACTACTACCACAGACCGGTTAATCATTGGATTGGGTACCTTTCGGACACCATCATTCAAAGTCGAGGCCTATCTTAGCACAGCCGGGCAAGGCTGTCAAGATGTTTCAGCGTAAATTTTTGGTTTTTCCGATTATCTTTGACTCCCCGAATCCTTCGTGATACACTGCGCCTCAAACTTGAGGAGAAAGAGACCCATGCCAAACGTAGCCTTTCAGGGAATTGATGGCGCCCACTCGCAAACCGCCATTTTTCAATTTTTTGGACCCCATACCCCCACCCTGCCCAACGCCTCGCTCGAAGGGATTTTTGAGGCCGTTAAAAGCGGCCGGGCTGATTTGGGCATGCTGCCGGTAGAAAACGCGCTGGCCGGCTCGCAGCCCCGCGCCTACGAGCTGCTCATGGAGCACGACCTGCGGATTCAGGCCGAGGTGATTTTGCGCACCAAACACACGCTGATGGCCGCGCCCGGCGTAAAACTGGCCGATCTCAAACGGGTGCGTTCCACGGTACAATCGCTCACCCAGTGTGAAAATTTTATCAACCGCTACAAATTAGAGCCGGTGCCTTCGTTTGATACCGCCAGCAGCGCCCGCGATCTGGCCCTCAGCCCGGAACCGGATTTGGGCGTGATCGCCAGCAAACTGGCCGCCCAAATTTACAAACTCGATGTGCTGCAGGAAGAAATCGAAGATGCCTCGTTTAATTACACCCGCTTTTTTGTGCTGGGCAACGAGGACCCGCCCCGGGCGCAGCGCTGCAAAACCTCGCTCATTTTTACGGCGCGCCATTTGCCCGGCTCGCTGTTTAGCTGCTTGGGTGAATTTGCCGAGCGCAACCTCAACCTGACCAAAATTGAAAGCCGGCCGCGCCGCAACCGGCCGTGGCAATACCTGTTTTATCTGGATTTTGAGGGCCACTGGCAGGACCCCGTAGCCGAAGCGGCGCTATTGGGGCTGCTGCGCCGGGCCGGTTTTGTTAAAATGCTCGGCTCGTACCCGATGGCCACCACCCCCACCCCCGATGACCACAGCGCCTCGTTCCTGCAAGACAGCACCGAGGAGGGCGGTTTATGATCATTATCATGCACCCGCAGGCCACGCCCTCGGAAATTGATAACGTGGTGGCCGAAGTTGAAGCCAAGGGCTGGCAAACGCATCGCTCCAGCGACCACGGCCAAACCATCATCGGTTTGCAGGGCAACGGCCAGCAGCTCGATCTGTTTCAGTTGGGGCAAATGCCCGGTGTGCGCGATACAATGGCCATCACCCAAAAATTCAAGGTGGCCAGCCGCGCGTTTCGGCCGGAAGATACCACGTTTAAAATTGGCAATGTCACCGTGGGCAGTTCGCAGTTGATGGTGGTGGCCGGGCCGTGCAGCGTTGAAAGCCGGGAACAGGTAATGGAAACGGCCTGGGCCGTTAAAGAGGCCGGCGCCCATTTGCTGCGCGGCGGAGCGTACAAACCGCGCACCTCGCCGTATGATTTTCAGGGCATGGGCGAAGAGGGGTTGAAACTGCTGGCCGAAGCCCGCGAAGCCACCGGCCTGCCCATCGTCACGGAAGTGATGTCGCCGGACAAGGTAAAGCTGGTAGCCGTTTACGCCGATGTGCTGCAAATTGGGGCGCGCAACATGCAAAATTACGATCTGCTCAACGCGGTGGGGCAGGCCCACAAACCGGTGCTGCTCAAACGGGGCATGTCGGCCACCATTGAGGATTTGCTGATGGCCGCCGAATATATTTTGCGCCACGGCAACACCCAGGTGATGCTCTGCGAGCGCGGCATCCGCACGTTTGACAACAAATATGCGCGCAACACGTTTGATATTACCGCCATCCCGCTACTCAAAGAGATCACCCACCTGCCCATTGTAGCCGATCCCAGTCACGCCATTGGCGTGCGCCGCCACGTAAAATCGATGGCTTTGGCCGGGGTGGCCGCCGGCGCCGATGGCCTGATTATTGAGGTACACCCCAACCCGGACAAGGCCGTATCTGACGGGCCGCAGAGCCTCACGCTCGAACAATTTGCCGAATTGATGACGCAAGTCCGGGCAATGGCCGTCGCCGTGGGGCGTTCGGTTTAAAGCCAAGAGGAGTCCAAACCTGTAGTTTTGGACTCCTCGGCAAACAAACGTATTGCGACTGGTAGGGGCGCTTCGCGAAGCGCCCCTACGTTATTTTATTTTCTACCGCTCTTCCAGCGGGGTCCAGTGCAGTCCTTTGGGGCCAATATATTCGGCGCGGGGGCGAATGAGCCGGTTGTTTTCGTACTGGGCCATAATGTGAGCCGCCCAGCCGGCAATCCGGCTGATGGCGAACATGGGGGTGAACATATCCATGTCCAGCCCCAGCATGTGCAGCAGCGGCGCGGAGTAATAATCGACGTTGGGATACAGCTTACGTTCCTGAAAATAGGGGTGATTGGCAGCCAGTTCTTCCAGCCTGGCGGCGATATCAAACCATTTGCGGTTATCAGATTGCTCGGCCAGCGCCTCAACTTTGGCCCGCAGGTGGGGCGCGCGCGGATCGAGCGCCTTGTAAACGCGGTGACCAATCCCCATAATCCGTTTTTTGCTGCTGATGCAGCCTTCAAACCAGGGTTCAACGTTATCCAGGTTGCCAATCTCCTTGAACTGATTCATGGCTTCCTGTACCGCGCCGCCGTGAGCATGGCCGCTAAGCGTGCCAATACCACTCACCACAGAGGAGTACATCCCGGCCCAGGTAGCCGACGTGACCCGGCAGGCAAATGTAGAGGCGTTAAAGCCGTGTTCAGCCAGCAGCACCAGGTACATGTCCAACGCGTCGGTGGCTTCCGGGGTGGGTTCTTTGCCATTGAGCATCCACAAAAAGTTGCCGGCGTGGCTCAAATCCTCGCGGGCCGGCAGGGGGCGCAGCCCTTTGCGGTAGCGGGCAAAGGCGGCCATAATTGTGGGCATTTTGGCCAGAATGTCATCGGCTTTGAGCAGGCTGGTTTCGCGGTCAAAGGTCAGTTTTTCCGGGTCGTACAGCCCAATTTGCGATACACCAGTGCGGCACACCGACATAGGCAGCGCGTTTCTGGGCATCGATTGAATGAGGTTGAGGTGGTCTTTGTTCAGGTCGCGGCGGGTGGTCAGGCGTTCGTTGAGGATGCCCAGCTCTTCTGAGTTGGGCAGTTTACCGTGCCACAGCAGATAGACTACTTCCTCAAAAGAGGCGTTGGGTGCCAGTTCGTCAATATGATAGCCGCGATAAACCAGCTCCCCCTTTTCACCGTCGATAAAACTGATGTCCTGTTGGGCTACAACAATCCCTTCGAGTCCGGTGTTTACTTCAGCCATGGTTGATCTCCTTTTGCTAAAATAGAAAGTGTTTGGCGAGGGCGGTTTACTCGGCGTTGAGGTTTCTCCACCTGATTAGTGAATTATAGCACAAAAGGCGCTCTTTAAGGCAAAAAAGAGCGCCTTTATATTAAACTTTGCGATACTTCTTTTTTCGTTATCGCTGGCTGAGTGATACGTAATCGCGAGTATCCGGCCCCAGATATATTTGCCGCGGGCGGGCAATCTTTTGCTCGGGGTCATCCACCATTTCCAGCCATTGCGCCAGCCAGCCCGACGCCCGCGGGATGGCAAACAACACCGGGAACATATCGGTGGGGAAGCCGAGCGCCTGGTAAATTATGCCGCTGTAAAAATCAACGTTGGGATAGAGCTTGCGCGACACAAAGTAGTCGTCCTCAAGGGCAATCCGCTCCAGTTCAACGGCCATTTCTATTAGCGGGTTGGTGCCGGTTACGCTGAAAACTTCGTGGGCCACCTGTTTGATGATTTTGGCGCGGGGATCATAATTTTTGTACACCCGGTGACCAAAGCCCATCAGCCGGACTTCGCCTTGTTTGACCCGTTCAATGTAGGCCGGCACGTTTTTTACATTGCCAATCACGTTGAGCATGCGCAGCACGGCTTCGTTGGCGCCGCCGTGCAGCGGGCCGTACAGCGCCGCCGCCGCGCCGGCAATGGCGCTGTAGGGATCGGGGCGGCTGGAGCCGATAGCGCGCATGGTAGAGGTGGAGCAGTTCTGCTCGTGGTCGGCGTGCAGAATAAACAGGATATCCAGCGCCCGCGACAGGGTGGGATGGACTTCGTAATCGTGCTCGTTCATGTAATCAAGCATGTACAGGAAGTTGCCGGCGTAGCCCAGCGAGCTATCGGGGTAGTTAAAGGGGCGGCCAATCCGATGCCGGTAGGCAAAGGCGGCAATGGTGGGCAATTTGCCCAAAATACGCCAGATTTGTTTTTCTCGCACGGCCGGGTCATCGATGTTTTTGGCTTCCGGGTGAAAGGTAGACATCGCCGCCACCGAGCTGATAAAAATGCCCATCGGGTGAGCGTCGTAGCGAAAGTTCTGGATCATACGGCGCATATCTTCGTGAATGTAGGTGTGGCGCATAATGCGGGTTTGCCACGTTTTAAGCTGCTCCGCCGTAGGCAGTTCGCCGTAAATCAGCAAATAGGCTACTTCTTTGTAGGAGCTGGCTTCGGCCAACTGCTCAATGGGGTAACCGCGATAGCGCAAAATGCCTTTGTCGCCATCAATATAGGTAATCCGGCTAATACACGAGGCGGTGTTGAGATAGGCCGGATCATAGCTCATCATACCGAAATCATCAGGATTCACCCTGATCTTCCGCAGATCAATGGCCCGGATTGTATCATTCTCAATGGGGACCTCGTAGGTTTTTCCAGTGCGATTATCGGTGATGGTTAAAGTATTGTTGTTACTCATCGATGGCTCCTTTTTTTTGGATTTAGGCTTTGAAGGCAGAAGAGTCCTGCCTCAGGATTACAACCTCTCAGTTTTTGTACTACTTTGTACGACCATCTTGTGTGTTTTTGGGACAAAGTTCCGGGGGTTTTCGCACCGAGATTTTAGCACAAACCAGGGCATGTATCAAAATAATAATTTCTTATGGCGAATTTTCGCCGGGCCGGTTACCGGGGGGGATGAACTTCAAAATACTGGGTCAGCAAATCTGGCAGGCGGCCGGCGCCCGGCCCCAAAATATTGTACGACTCCCACTGCGGGTCGTTGGTGCCGGCCAAAAAAATGGCCGCGCCCTTGATGTAGTCATCCTGCTGCAAATTTTCATCGTACCAGATGAGCTGGTCCATGTAAACGCCGGGCGGGTCGGCGCGCAGACCGTTGGCCTCCCACGTGTCGATAAAATCCTGCCAGCCTTTGGCGTCGTCCGGGCCGGGGCGGGGGCGAATCAACCCGTCAACGCCGCATTCGGTGATGAGGCAGGGGGTGCTGCCAAAGCCCATTGGCTGCAAAAACTGGCGGTAGGCTTTGCGATAGCGCAGGGTTAACCAGCCTTCGTCGCCCTGGGCCGGGTCGCCGGCCGGTTGCAGCGAGCCGGCGCGGTACTGCATTACCGGCGCGGAATATTCGTGCAGGCCCAAATAGCCGTTGTACTGGCGGATGGCGTCGAGCGCCGGTTTAAAGTGGGGCCACAATTCCAGCGGCGGGTGGCCGGCGGCAAAGTTGCCCACCACCGAGCGGATGCCGTTTTCGCCCAAAATGCGGGTGCGCTCGGCCTCAAAATCGGCCAGCCGCTGCATTTTTTCAACGGTGTCGGCCACCGGCTCGTTGTAGGCTTCCCAGGCGTCAAATACGGCCAGCCGGGTTGCGTCGGTGGCGATGGGCAGCAGTTGGTTAACAAAATCCTGCGCCAGCGGAATGGGGTCGATATCCAGATTGAGTTGGCCCAAATGCAGGCGGCCCACCAGCAGCGTGGTGGGCGACGCGTCTTTGATACCTTTGGCAAAGTTGGCGTCAATCTCGAGCGTTTTCACCAGCGAGGGTTTGGCTCGTTCCAACATGGCCAGCACGGTTGGTTCGTGTTGGGTTAAAAACAACCCCAGTTTACTGGGCGGGCCGGGCGGGTACGGGGTGGGGGTGGGGGTTGGCGTTGGCTCAACTGTGCCATCAGCGGCAGTGGGTTCCGCGGTGGCGGTTTCGGTGGGCGTGTTTTCCGGGGTGGCGCTGGGGCTGGCCGCGGGCGTGCCGGCGAGCGGCGTTTCCCACGGTGTAATCGTGGCTGTTGGCGTAAATGTTGGCAGCGAAGTGGGTGTATTGGTGGGAATTGAAGTTGACAGGCGAGCGGCCAGCTCGTCCCGGTTGCGATTGAGTAGATTGGTTAACCCGCAGGCCTGCAAAAACGCGAGCAGGCCAAGATAACCGGCCCCTCGCACAAAGCGTCGTCTATCCATCTCCTTACCCTGGTTCCGGACGGCGCGCCTGTTCCCATAAAATTGGCGGGGCCGCCCTGTCTGGTTTATTCGTTAAATATCCATCGCCGAGATTGAATCTTACCATCTGAGGGGAAAGCGGCAAAATCATCGGGGTTGGTTTCTTCTGGCTGGCTGTACACCGGGCAGCCGTTAAACTTATACGGGCAGGACTCGCAGTGGTGGCCCGGCCGGGCGTTGACCTCGCCGCGGGTCAGGGCTTGCACCGGGCTGCGCAGCCGGCCCAGGTTGGCGCGGTACTCGTCTTCGCTCAGCTCAATGGTGATGTCCTGGTTGTGATACAGCCAGAGCTGCTGCAAGCGCACCGGCCGTTTGAGGGGATAGGCCGCGGCCACCAGCGCGTGAAAAATGGTTGAGTCCGGGCTGCTGCGAAATTGCTCGGGGTCGGGCAGCGGGCCGGTTTGAGTGCAAAACAGGATAGCCAAAATGCCGCCGTCGCGGGTTTGGTCCAGCCGGTCTACCGTGCCGCGCAGCACCAGCGGCACGCCGGCCAGCGAAATTTTCAGCGACAACTCTTCATTAATGGCGATAACCTGCCGCCAATCGCGGCGCAGGCGGTGGTAATAGGTTTCGGCCATTTGGCGGGCGATGGGGTAATGTTCAACCGGGGCCAGATATTTGTCCAGCGGCAACCGGGCCGGGCCGCCGGCCGCGTGCAGCTTATCGAGCACCCGCCGCAACCGGCGGTCCAGTTCGGCGTGGTCAGACTCAGGCAGGCCGATATTTTGCTGCGAAAAGTGAAATTGCAGCGAGCAGGCCAGCAGAGTGGTCACATCGTTGGGGCTGAGGGTAATGGGTTGCTGAGTCATAACTCAAATTTAGCACATTTGTTCCAAAAGGTCAACAAGTCATTTTTTGCCCGCGGCACAAGCCCGTGATGGTCGTTTCAAGAGCTGTGTCAGATTTCGTCATTTTCCCCTTTGGGCGCATGCCGCCACCGAGGCTGGAGGCTGCCAAAACCGGCCCCTAAAATTTCTTCGGTGGCGTTAACCACCACAAAAGCGTTTTCATCAATGCTGTAAACGGTGCTTTTTAGCCGTTCTGTCTCCGCCGGGGCGATGGCACACAGCAGCACCGCCCGCGGCTGGCCGGAGTACATGCCGCGTCCTTCCAGGGCGGTTACACCGCGATTGAGCAGGGTGAGCAGTTGCTGGCCCACCGGCTCGGGTTTGTCGGTGATGATGATGGCCAGATGCTCGTGGCGGCGGCGAAAGCGGATGTCTTCTGGTAAAACGTAATTGGCCGCGCTGGCAATAGATGACAGCAGATCGTTGGAAATGTTGAGCGCTTCGTGGCGGGGCAGCACCTCGCCGGCGGACTCTTGCAGGCCAACAGTGAGCAGCGCCAGCAGCAGCAGCCCCAGAAAAAACAGAACCACCATGATCATTACATACTCGCCGCGAAAAGGGCCAACGTCGGCGTTGCGCACCAGGTGATCGATTGAAGTTGCCGGTTGGGGGTGAAGCTGAAGTTTAACCAGCCAGGCCAGCCCCAGCACCAGAAACAGCCAGATAAAATTGCGCCGCAAGCGTCGGCCAATGGCTTCAATAAAAGTGATGGGATAGGCCGGGGTCAGCAGCGAGTCGGCCAGGCGGGTGGCCCATTCCTGGTGCGGGGCAAAGGGCGGGGTGAGCATCGCCGCAAAAAAATCGGTTTCCAGCAGCCGGATACGCAGCGACCAGAGTTCGTAGTAGCGGTAGCGGCGGGCTTCGATGACCAAAAAAATGCAGATCATCAGCAAGCCCAGCAAAATGATTACGTGAGAATTGCTGGCAGAACCAAAAGAAAAGGTAAGCAGGCCGGCGGTGGTCACTACGGCCCAGTTGGTGGTGCTGTCAAGCCGGCTGCGCCAGATGTTGGCCCGCGAGATTTCGCCGCGATACAGGTGAACCATCGCCGTGTTAAACTCGCCGGGACGCATGCGGTAACCGCGGTAAGTCCACACCGCATCCTCAAGGGGCGGAGGATTGGGGCTGGCGGCATCTTTGTCTACCATTATTGCTCCCTTGAAAATAGGAGGCAGGAATCAGGAGTTAGGAGTTAGCAGTTTTCCTGCCCTGGCTCTTAAAAATTGTGACAGGAGTCCAAAACTGTAGTTTTGGACTCCGACTTCGGCCACGCTTTTAGTGTAACCTGCTCATTTTCACGCTTGCAGCCGGGCCCGCTGGCCGTCTACAGAATAACCAGATTGTCGCGGTGAATGGCCGTTGGCCCGTAATCAAAGCCCAATATCTTGGCAATCTGGCTGGACTGTTTGCCGCAGATGGCTTGCAGATCGGTGGATTTGTAGTGCGCCAGGCCGCGGCCTACTTCGTGGCCGGCGGCATCGAGCACGGCCACGGTTGCGCCGCGTTCAAAATTGCCGGCAACCGCCGTTACGCCGACCACCAGCAAACTTTTGCCGTTGTTCAGCAGCGCCCGGATCGCTCCGGCATCGGCGGTGAGGCTGCCATGCACCGACTCGGTTAGAATCCAGCGTTTGCGGCTTTCCAGCCGGCTGAACGGCGTGGCAAAGCGGGTGCCCAGCGCTTCGCCGCTAACAATGCGCAAAATGCTGTCGGGTTCGTGGCCGGGGGCAATCACCACATCCGTACCGGAGCGCGTCGCCACCTCGGCGGCCTCAATTTTAGTAACCATGCCGCCGGTGCCAATGTCGCCGCTGCTGCCGCCGGCCATCGCCCGAATATCGTCGGTAATGGTGGTCACCGTTTCGATCAATTCGGCGCGGCTGTTGGCCCGCGGGTCGGCGGTGTACAGGCCGGATTGATCGGTTAAAATGATGAGCAAATCGGCCTCAACCAAACTGGCCACCATCGCCGACAGGTTGTCGTTGTCACCAAATTTAATTTCGTCGATGGCCACCACGTCGTTTTCGTTGATAATCGGAATGACCGATTTTTCTTGCAGCAGCAAATGGAAGGTGTTGCGGGCGTTGAGGTAGCGGGTGCGGTTGGCCAGGTCGGCGCGGGTAAGTAGCGCCTGGGCCACCGTTAGCCCGTACATTTCAAATATTTTCTGGTACAGCGCCAGCAGATGGCCCTGCCCTACGGCGGCCAGCATCTGCTTGTGCGGAATATCCTTTTTTTGCGAGGGCGCGCCCCGGCCCAGCAGTTCGCGGCCGGCAAAAATAGCGCCGGACGTAACTAAAATGGGCTGGTGGCCGGCTTCCTTGAGGGCGGCCAACTGGCGGGCCAGATCGATGAGGCGCGGGCGATGAATCCGCTCGGTGCCGGCGCGCAGAACATTGGTGCCAACTTTTACAACAACTTTCATAGGGGGTTACCGGTTGCGCATTTCCTGCCGGAGATCAGTGTAAGCCGGACGAGGGGTTCGATCCGGGTTTAAAATAGCGTACCAGCGCATCGGCTCGGCGGCGGGGTACCAGGATACGGTGCTGAAATCCAGGTTAAACAGAAACGCCGCCTGCACAAATGGCCACTTCTGCTGAATGTGACGGTACGCATCGGTGAGGTATTGGCCCTGCTCCAACTCTGACACGGCCACGCTTTCGTGATCGCCCAGGTTAAAGTTGCTGTCCAGCACCCAGCCAAACTCGGTAATCCAGATGGGCGTATCGTCGTCGCCGTGTTCCACCATCACCTGATGCTGCTGTTCCACCCGCGAGAGCGACAGGCCCCACGGGTCAACTTCTTCCGGGCTGCGGCCAAAGGGGTAGGGGTGACTGCCCAGGGCGTCAAAGTAGCCTTTGGCTCCGGCCCGGTACATGCCCTCGATGAAGGCCAGATCGCCGTAGGCTGTGGGCGAGCCATCGCCGGTAGTTGACAGACCGCCGGAAACCACCAGCGCGTCGGGGTCGACGGCTTTGATGGCGGTGTAGGCAGTTTGGAGAAGCCGGGTGTAGAGTTCAGGGTCGGGTTCACGGTTGCCCCATTCGTAGTACAGGTTCGGCTCGTTCCAGATTTCGTAGGCGGCCACCCGCCCTTTGTAACGGGTAGCCAGTTCGGTTATGAAATTGCCAAAGTCAGCCAGATTGCTGGCGGGATGGGTTAGCGTGCTATCTGCGGGGCGCGCCCAAGCTGGCGTGCCGTGAACCCGCAGCAGAATTTTCACTTCCTGATCGCCCAGCGCTTTGACCACGTTATCGGGGTCTACCCAGCGGAATTTGCCCGGCTCGGTTTCAACGGTGGCCCAGTTCACGTAGCCCTTGCCCCAGCCAAAACCCAAATCGTTGATCAAATAGGCCAGCCCCAGATCGGCCAGGTTAACGCCGGCGACCAGGTTGGGGTTATCCGGCAAACGCGAAGCCGGCGCGGCCTGCGCAACCGCGCTGTCTACAATGGGTTCAAAATTGACCAGCGGATTGACGGCCAAAAAATCGTCCCAGGCGGGGTTGAGGCTCAAGCGGACGGGCGCTCCGCCTTCGGCCGGAATCGCGTAAATTTCGTGATTGCCGCTTTCCCAACTGGTAAAGGTGATCCAGCGGCCATCCGCCGACCAGTTCAGTGAACCGAGCCAGGCGCTGCTGTGATAGATTTGCTGCAAATCTTCGGCGGTGGGGCCAACAACATAAATTCCGGGCCGATTGTTTTCGTCCCAGCCAACAAAGGCCAGCCGCTGGCTGTCGGGCGCCCAGGCCGGTGCGGTGCCTTGCAGCGAGGGCGGCGTGGCCACCTGTTCATCGGTGCCATCCGGCCGGATCAGCCGGATTTGCTCCATCCCGTCCCGCACGGCGGCAAAGGCGATCAATTTTCCATCCGGCGACCAGGCCGGCAGGCGGTCCATCTCATCGTTAGTTGTCAGTTGAACCGCGGCGGCGCTGTCAATATTCTGCACAAAAATTTCCGGGTCGCCGTCCCGCTCGGAAACAAACACAACAGACTGGCAGCTTGGCGACCAGGTAGGGCTGTAATCCCAGGTGGGGTCATTGGTCAGATTTTGCGGCTCGGCGGGGCCATCCGGGCTGTTCATTTTTTGCAGCCAGATGTCGCTGTTGCCGCTGCGATGGCTGGTAAACGCCAGCTTGGTGCCATCGGGCGACCAAACCGGCGACCAGTCGGCGGTGGGGCTGTTGGTTAAATTTACAATTTCACCAGATTTATTTAACGCAAAAATATCCCCCGAGCCGGTGCGGTCAGAGGCAAAAGCGTAGATGTAGGGGTCGGGCGTGTCGGTGCGATTTACATAATACAGGCCGAGCGCAATTGCAACACTGATGACAATTATCCCCCCGGCCCCGGTGATCAACAGGTGTTTTTTTGACATAGGGTGCCTAGTATAACACCAGAACTTGCCAGTAGCAAAGTATCGCCACTGCGGGAAGACGACAGGTTACCGCCACAACCGGCCAATAACCGCCAGAATCAGGCTCAGTACCACGCTGAGAATGATCATCGAGGTGATGGGCGCGTAAAAGCTGATGTTTTCGCGCTCCACCCGGATATCGCCGGGCAGGTGGCCAAACCAGCTCAATTTATCGCCCAAAAACCAGAAAGCCACCCCGCCGATGACCAGCAACAGCCCCACGACCACCATCAATTTACCGATATTTTCCATAATGGGTTACCCAATGTTAGAATGGCCGTAATGACATACCCCCTCCCCCTACCCCCTGACAGGGGGAGGGGGGTGAGGGCCAGCCAACTTTATTTTCAAGGGAGTCCTATTTTGCACAGCGCCACCGAATCCATCACCATCAACGCCAGCGCCGACCAGACCTGGCGAGTGCTGTCTGACCTGCAACGGCTACCGCAATGGTATGTACCGGCGCAGCGTATGAAAATTATAACTCAGGGGCCAGTCAGAGAAAACTGGCAGTTTGTGCTGGCGGTTAAAACTTTATCCGGAATTGTACTGGACGCTCTGGGCACCGTGACCGAATTCAACCCGCAGCAGCGAGCTATCACCTGGCGGGGGCAGGCCACCGGCATTGCCGGCGACAGCCGCTGGCAGGTGGTGTCAGTTGGGGAAAATACCGCGCAAATTCAACACACGTTTGAGGGGCAGGGCTGGCTGATGTTCCTGTCGCAAAAGCTGGGACGCAACCGGCTGACGGTGCGCAAACGGCTGGAAAATTTAAAGCGATTGGTGGAAACCGGAGCTTAATTCTGCGGGGTGAAATAGCGCTTGATAACGTCGCGCTGTTCCCACGGATAGGTCAGCGGATCCGCGCCCAAATCATCGCCGCCGGCGTTGAGCGGCTGGCGGGCAAACGGCGAGTCCGATGTGCGCCCTTCGCCCGACTCGGCGTCAAGTTCGGCCGGTTGTAAAACGTGTTCCCCCAAATCGGGGCCGGCTTCCAGTTCCAGCGGCTCACCATCGATGGGCAGCCGTTCCGCTTCCTGAGACAGCCCCTGATCGCCCAGGCCTTCTTCGCCGCCGCCAACGCCATCCCCGGCCCCGGCCTGCTCGCCAGCGGCGGGCTGGTCGCCTTCGCCCTGCGCCTGCTCTGCATCGCCCGGCTGCGACTGATCTTCGGTGCCGGGTTGCGGCTGCATGCTGATACCTTCTATCGTTTCGGCCAGCTCATCCAGCGCCTGGCCGGCTGCCGGTACATCGCCCTGTTGCAGCGCCTGGCTGCCCTGCTGCAGCGGCCCGGAAAAGCCGGGCGCGTCGCCGCCAATAGCCTCGCGGGCCTGCTGCAACGCCCGGCCCAACTCCTGCCGGGCTTCCTCCGACAACCCTTCCAATTGATCGGCCAGCCGCCGCAGCGCCCCGGCCGCGCCGGCCATATCGCCCTGATCGATGGCTTCGGCCACGGCCCGGCTCACAGCCTGATCGCGCAGCGCCTCGGCCAGCGCTTCCAGAGCGGCCTGCGTTTGCGCCGGCGACATAGGCGGCGGCTGGAACGGCGGCGGCATTAATTGGGCATCGGGCGGGATGACTTCATCGGCTCGCGGCTCGGCCAGCGCCGCCGGCAGCTCAACCGGCGTGGCCTGCGGCAAATTGGCCGACAGGGCATCGATGACCAACAGCGCGCCCAAAACGGCGGCCACGGCCACCAGCGCCTGCAATTCAAGCCAGAAACTGCGGTTGAGCGTGGCTACTTTTCGCCGGGCGTCAACCGACAGGTTGACCGCGTCGCGCACCAGTTGGTCGGCGACGGGATTGGGCGCTGTCGAGGCAACCTGGCTGACCTCGAAGGCGGTAATGAGGCCGGCGTGCGCGCCAAGCAAATCGTCCAGGCGATGCGTCATCGCTTTTAGCCGGATGGGGCGCAGCGACCAGAGTAGCGACAGCCCACCGATTAACGCGCCGGCAGTTACCCAGCCAAGCCAGGGCACATGCCAGCCCAGCCATAAATAGCCGGCCATCACTACCACCGGCGCCAGCAGCGCCAGCCACAACGAGCGCACCAGCCCGCGGGCAAACCGCCGCCGCCAGAACGCGCCGCGCAGCCGGGAGAGTGTGCGCAACAGAGGAGACGATTCGGCGGTCATGAGTATTCCACCTCCAGCGGGCCGGCGCTGAATTTAAGCGCCAACCGCCGCACCGCGTTGGCCGCGGCCAGCAGCAGGCCGATGCCCAGCGCGGCATAGGCCAGCAGCCGCTGGCGGGTGGCCAGGTCAAGCAGCAACTCAACACCGCGCTGCGCGCCGGACTGATTGTTGAGCGATTGCAGCAAAACGGTGGCGTCGCGGATTTTTTGTTCGGCTTCAAAAAATTGCAGGGTGTTGAGCAACTGCGCCCCGTGTTCCAGTTGGGCCAGCGCTTCCTGCCCCAGTTCGGCGCGATGAACGTACACTTGCAGCTCCGGGATGCGGTCGAGATAGCCAAGCGTCTCGAAGGCGACGATGGCTTCGTTGGCGGCCGTTACCGCGGCCGGATAATCGCTGGCCAGCAGCGCCCGGCGGGCTTCATCGGCCAGCGCGCCGGCGGCGCGGCCCTGCTGGGCGCGGGCCAGCAACTGCTCGGCGGTGGCCAGCGTGTCGGTTTGGTCGGTGGTTTCCAGCAACCCTACAATATCGGCCAACTCGGTTTCGGCGTCAGAAAACGCACCCCGATCAACCAGCTCGGTCACCCGGCCCAGATCATAGGCGTAAACGCTGTTAATTTGCCAGCGGCCGGCAAAATATTCGGGCAGGTAGGCCAGCCACTCTTTTTCCAGCGCGTCGGCGGATTGGCCGTAGGTTTTTTCCAGCGCGCTGCGATAACCCGGTTCGGTGGCCGTGGCCTTGATAAAATCGATAATTTTGGGGAAGCCGTAGCGGTCAATCAAAAAAGCGGCAATGGATAACGCCTCGGGGTAGGCCACCTGGGGGTCCATCCACACCCGCTGCGCCTCGTCAAGTTCCGCCCATGACAGCAGGCGGCTCTGCTCCAGCGCCTGCTGCAAAATGGTGGAGTCGTATTCGGCGTTGGCGGTGGGTTTTTCCAGATATTGGGCAACCCCTTCCTGAAAGCCGGTGCGCAAATTGCCATCGGACAGCAGCGAGGCGAAAAAGTGGGTCAGCTCGTGGCGCATATTGTTGATGATTTCTTCGTCGGTCAGTTGTTCGGTGCGGGACAGGGCGATGGCGATTTCTGAGCGGTTGTTGAGCGCATGCGCCACCACGCCGGTGATCTGCCCGGCGATGGGGTTGACCTCGATGTAACTGTCTTCGGTGGGGAAGAGGCGCAGGTTGATGGGCGTGTCCAATTCTACCCCAAAAACGGCCACCAGGTCCTCGTAAATGTCATCAATGAAGTTGGCGTAGGTTTGAGCTTCTTTTTTGCCGCAGGCGCAGGCTAAAATGCTCAGCCCTTCAACCCGCTCGGCGTAGACAATGATAAAGTGGTCGGTCTTGAGTTCCTGCCAGTCAATTTTTGGAGAGGGGGTCTGTGCCAAGGCCGGCGGGGCCAGCAGCAGAAAAACAAAAATTGCAAGTAGGAGTTTTAATCGCAAGCGCATCACCTTTCTACTTTTCAACGCCGATACTATAGATAGCAGGTTCGGGCTTGTCAAGAAAAAAGCCGACGGCGGGGGAGCAGGTGGGTTGGGTGAGTTTGGTGGGTGAGTGATGAGTTTTAAGTTTTAAGTTTTAATTCGTGTTGCGTGTTCCGTCCTTCATCCTTCGTCGTTCGTCGTTCGGGGCGGTTCAAAACCGGGGCAGCGCAGCACCGGCAGCAGCGGATATTTGTTGAAACGGGGGTCGGTTTTGGCCAGGCCGCACAGAATAAAAACGCTGCCGCGCGCGCTTTTGACAATGCTGGCGTAACGACAAACGGCACACAGCCCAACGGCCGCAGGCAGAGGCACGATTTAGCTGCCGGAATTGGGCGCGCCCAGCCGCAGCACTTTGCCGGCTGGGTAGCTCAGATTGCGGGTAATATTGACCGTATCAATCACCACCTGGCTGCGATCAAGCACCCACTGGTAATCAATATTGCGATGCCCGGTAACAATCACCACGCAATCCACGCCGACCAGCGTGTCGTCGCTGAGCGGCACGCCGGTGAGTTCCACCTTTTCTTGCAGCACCACATCACCGCCAATTTTAAATTTGGGCACGTAGGGGTCGTGGTAGTCCACTTTGGCCCCGTTTTTGAGCAGCAGCTCAATCACCCGCTCGGCGGGCGAGTTGCGGGCGTCATCAATATTGGGTTTGAAGGCCACCCCCAGCACCAGAATTTTGGCCTGTCGCAGACTTTTGGACACGCGGTTTAACCCCTGCGCCACAATTTCGACGGTGTGATAGGGCATGTCGCCGTTCACTTCGGCGGCCAGTTCAATGAAGCGGGTGTAAAAATCAAACTCGCGGGCCTTCCAACTGAGGTAGTAGGGGTCAACCGGGATGCAGTGGCCGCCGACGCCGGGGCTGGGATAGAAGGGCATAAAACCAAACGGCTTGGTTTTGGCCGCTTCGATGACCTCCCAAAAATCAATACCCATGCGTTCGGACAGGAGGGCCAGTTCGTTGACCAGGGCAATGTTCACACTGCGAAAGATGTTTTCCAGCAATTTGGTCATTTCGGCGGCGCGGGGCGAGGAAACAAGGTGGATTTTCGGGGTGAGGTGCGCCAGCAGATCACCGGCCAAAGTGGCCGACTCGGCGTTGATGCCGCCCACCACTTTGGGCGTGTTTTCCACGGTATAATCAACCCGGCCGGGGTCAATCCGTTCCGGCGAAAAAGCCAGGAAAAAGTCGCTGCCGGGCAGCAGGCCAGTGGCTTGCAGCACCGGTTGAACCACCTCCTCGGTGGTGCCGGGGTAGGTGGTGCTTTGCAGCACAATCAATTGGCCCGGCTTGAGGTGCATGGCAATGCCGGTGGCAGCCTGTCGCACGTAAACCAGATCCGGCGCTTTCATCGAATCAAACGGGGTGGGCACGCAAATAAAAATAACATCAACCGCAGCCAGCGCGCTGTAATCAGTGGTGGCAGAGAGCAATCCCTGTTCGACCATGCGGGCCACATCGGCGGTAGTAACATCGGGGATGTAGCTGATGCCCCGATTAATCGTGTCTACTTTCTGCGGGCTGGCATCCACCCCCAACACGGCAAAGCCGCATTTGGCCAGACCGGTGGCCAGCGGCAACCCCACGTAACCCAGGCCGATGACTCCCACCCGGGCGGTTTTTTCATTAATTTTGGTGAGCAATTGTTGGTACATGGTCAAAAAAACCTCTGGAGTGACTATACTGGATTCAAGATTAAACCTGCGCTTTTTCTTCCCCACCCCCAACCCCCTCCCCATTTTGGG